>NZ_JANEWJ010000042.1:0-33910 GCF_028069755.1 Citrobacter sp. Igbk 16
GCTTATTGTTCTTGCTTATCATCTTCAATAAATAGATCAATAAATGCCCGTTGCTCAGATGAAAGATTCCACGAAGCGGGAATATCCTGCTTTTTTTCTACAACGGTTTCATTCGCTTGCTCATTATCATGATGAGCAGGTGTAACAGTGGACTGTTGTTCCTGTGTGGACATCACTTACCCCCACACTTTCCAGACCACCAGAGCAACCACGATCCAGAACACGGCGGAGCCCAGAAACACGGTGAACCATGCTTTACGTTTCATCGCGGGATCTCTGCGCGCAGGCTGGTTTCCAGAAGGCATTGCTAACCTCATACTATCGAAATCACTTATCATTTAGGCACCAAACAATCGGTACAATTAATCATCAGGTAAGAGGAATCCTAATAAAAACAGCCTGAAAAAGCCAGATAATTTTCGAACCCAGCTTTATAAATAACTTAATTGTTTGATCAGTTATAAATATTTGAAAGGGATTTTGGCAGGCTTACTCATTTGAAACTACTTTGGAGAATATTTTCCATAAATAATATAGGGATAATAGACAAAAAGAAAATCATAAATACATTCAACCGCCCCGCGGGTATGGCTGGAGAACGAGGATACCAGCGAGGCAGCTTCCGTTATTATTTCTCTGGCAATTTAATATCTTTGAACATAGCTTCAATGTCATCGTTGGAACGCAACGCCACCGCCGTATCCACCACATCGCGTGTCAGATGCGGTGCGAAACGCTGAATGAAATCATACATGTAGCTGCGTAAAAATGTGCTGCGACGAAAACCAATTTTCGTGGTGCTGTGACTGAAAATATCATGAGCATCAACACGCACCAGATCCGGATCAGAGAGAGGATCCACTGCCATGCTGGCAATCACGCCCACGCCCAGCCCCAGTCGGACATAGGTTTTTATCACATCAGCATCGGTTGCCGTAAAAACAATACGCGGCTCAAGACCCGCGCGATTAAACGCGGTATCCAGTTCTGAGCGCCCTGTAAAACCAAAGGTGTACGTCACCAGCGGATATTGCGCCAGCTCTTCAATGGATACGGAGGCTTTGCCCGCCAACGGATGGTCTGGCGTAACAACAATCGAACGGTTCCAGTGATAGCATGGCAGCATCACCAGATCATCGTACAGATGCAGTGCTTCCGTCGCGATGGCAAAATCAGCATTCCCCTTCGAAACAGCCTCGGCAATTTGCGTCGGCGATCCCTGATGCATATGCAACGAAACGCGAGGATAACGCTCAATAAAACCTTTAATCACGTTGGGCAGCGCGTAACGCGCCTGCGTGTGTGTGGTAGCAATATATAACGAACCTTTGTCGGGCCAGGTATGTTCACCCGCAACCGACTTAATGGCATCCACTTTTGACAAGACTTCGCGGGCAATACGAATAACTTCCTGCCCTGCAGGAGTCACCTGCGTCAGGTGCTTACCGCTACGGGCAAAAATCTGGATGCCAAGCTCATCTTCCAGCATACGAACTTGCTTACTGATCCCCGGCTGGGAGGTATAGAGTCCTTCGGCCGTTGAGGAGACATTAAGGTTGTGGTTTACCACCTCAACGATATAGCGAAGCTGCTGTAATTTCATGTTAAGCCATCCAGAATTGTGCCATCAGAACATCGTTTAAAAGCAGACTCACACACGCTGCTAATACGATTTAATAATAAAAAGCCTGTCAACTATAACCACTATATCATTTATATGTACGCTGTATAGGTATGACAAAAAATAATACGTCGCAAACAAAAAGGGTCGCTTACGCGACCCTTTGAGGAGAAATTCAGCCAGAACGCTGTTATTTCTTACCTTCTACCCATTTACCGTCAACGAAAAATGCAGACCACCCGGTTGCTTTACCGTCTTTTTCCGCAGCGACATATTGCTGCTTAGTTTTACGGCTAAAGCGAACCATCGACTTATTACCATCGGGGTCCGTCTGCGGCGCATCGGCCAGGTAACGCAGTTTTTCCGGCAGACGATCGCGGAAGCGATACAACTCTTCCACTAACGGTGCACGGGTTTCACGTGATTTCGGGAAGGTGTTAGCGGCCAGGAAAATACCTGCTGCACCGTCACGCAACACGAAATACGCGTCCGATTTTTCACACGGCAGTTCCGGCAACGGAACAGGATCTTCTTTCGGCGGAGCCACTTCACCGTTACGCAGGATCTTACGGGTGTTTTTACACTCGTCGTTAGTACATGCCATGTATTTACCGAAACGCCCCATTTTCAGGTGCATTTCAGAACCACATTTCTCGCACTCAACGATAGGACCGTCATAACCCTTAATACGGAACTCGCCCTCTTCGATTTCGTAACCATCACAGGTCGGGTTGTTACCACAGACATGCAGCTTACGTTTTGGATCGATCAGATAGCTGTCCATCGCCGTACCACACTTCTGGCAGCGACGCTTTGCGCGCAAGGCGTTAGTCTCAGCATCATCCCCTTCCAGTACGTTCAGGACTTCATTCTCCGGCACCAGGTTAATCGTGGTTTTGCAACGCTCTTTCGGTGAAAGCGCATAGCCGGAACACCCAAGGAAGACACCGGTGCTGGCGGTACGGATACCCATCTTGCGCCCACATGTTGGACAATCAATGCTGGTCAGTACCATCTGGTTCGGACGCATGCCGCCTTCTTCGGGATCTTTCTCGGCTTTATCCAACTGCTGAGTAAAATCACTGAAGAAGTTGTCGAGCACACCTTTCCACTCAGCTTCGTGGTTCGCCACCTGGTCAAGGCTGTCTTCCATCTGCGCGGTGAAATCGTAGTTCATCAATTCGCGGAAGTTTTCTTCCAGACGATCGGTGACAATTTCACCCATTTTTTCAGCGTAGAAGCGACGGTTCTCAACACGAACGTAACCGCGATCCTGAATTGTAGAGATGATCGAGGCATACGTTGATGGACGACCAATACCCCGTTTTTCAAGTTCTTTAACCAGCGAAGCTTCACTGAAACGCGCAGGCGGTTTGGTGAAGTGCTGCGCAGGCGTCAGTTCGATAAGCGTCAGTACATCGCCTTTATCCACCGCCGGTAAAATGCGGTCTTCATCGCCCTTACGCAGCGCCGGCATCACTTTTGTCCAGCCATCAAAACGCAGAATGCGACCACGTGCTTTCAGGCGGAAATCACCCGCGCCCACGGTCAACGTAGTGGAGTCGTATTTCGCTGGCGTCATCTGACAGGCAACAAACTGGCGCCAAATCAGTTGATACAGTTTTTGAGCATCGGCTTCCATATCTTTCAGAGATTCCGCCTGAACGGCGACATCAGAAGGACGGATAGCTTCGTGCGCTTCCTGCGAATTCTCTTTGCTGGCGTACTGGTTTGCGCTTTCTGGCAGATACTTCTTGCCAAAATTATCGCTAATGTAATCACGGACCATCGCCACAGCATCCTGACTCAGGTTGGTGGAGTCAGTACGCATATAGGTGATATAACCCGCTTCATACAAGCGCTGCGCCATCATCATGGTTTTCTTCACGCCAAAGCCCAGACGCGTGCTGGCAGCCTGCTGTAACGTGGACGTGATGAAGGGGGCGCCCGGCTTGCTGCTGGTTGGCTTATCTTCGCGTTCCAGAACGCTATAACGTGCTTTTTCCAGCAGGCTTACTGCCGCGAGTGTTTGTTCGCGATTAACCGGACGGAACGGTTTATCGTTCTGATGAGTCACCTCCAGCGGCAATGCATCACCGGCTGGCGTCGTGGTATTGGCATCAATTTCCCAGAACTCTTCGGGGACGAATGCTTTAATTTCACGCTCACGCTCAACAACCAGACGCACGGCAACCGACTGTACTCGGCCGGCAGACAGGCCTCGGGCAATTTTTTTCCACAGCAGCGGCGACACCATATAGCCGACAACGCGGTCCATAAAGCGACGAGCCTGTTGTGCATTAACACGGTCGATGTTCAGCTCGCCCGGTTTTTCAAACGCCTGACGGATAGCGTTTTTAGTAATTTCGTTAAACACCACGCGGCTGTAGCGGGTGTCGTCGCCACCGATAACTTCCCGCAGGTGCCAGGCAATGGCTTCCCCTTCGCGGTCAAGGTCGGTTGCGAGATAGATGTGGTCGGCTTTTTCAGCCAGTTGTTTCAGTTCAGAGACAACTTTCTCTTTACCAGGCAGCACTTCATAGCGCGCATCCCAGTTGTGCCACGGGTCAACGCCCATGCGGTTGACGAGAGCGCCACGTTCATCCTTTTTGGGCTTTTTAGCCGTTTTGGTGGAGGTTGAGTCGGCGCTCTTTTTAGTTGCTGAGCCACTGGTCGGCAAATCACGGATATGACCGACGCTGGATTTCACCACGTAGTCATTACCCAGATACTTGTTGATCGTTTTGGCTTTTGCCGGGGACTCAACGATGACAAGAGCTTTACCCATATTCACCTTTACCTAATTTGATTCTTCCAGAATGCGTCGCACGTTGATTCACCTTCCACTGGCGACGAGACATCGATATGGTCTCTGCGTCGGCGGATATCAACCCCTTAAACTGATTTGCGCTTGTAATGTAACTCTCATGTAACTGAGTTAACAGGCTTTTTCGCACACAAACGCTTTGGCGCGACGGAGTATTGGTCGAATGTCAAGCAAATCTGTTGCCAGATTGACGAAAGCGTCACACTGTACCTGATAAAATGCGTTACGCAACTTTATTAGCATGCAAAAACAAATCTCGCCAGTTGCAATCCCCTCCTATAGCCTTCATTTAAGTCAGGGAATATTTGCCCATAAGCTGGGCTCGGCGTAGACTAATGTCCTTGTTTAAGGAGTAAATAATGCATAAAGACACTCAACCCATCGATCGCGAAACACTGCTGATTGAAGCCAACAAAATCATTCGTGAGCATGAGGACACGCTGGCGGGGATTGTCGCCACCGGCGTAACGCAGCGAAATGGCGTGCTGGTTTTCAGCGGAGATTACTTTTTAGACGAGCAAGGGCTACCAACGCCCAAAAGCACTGCAGTGTTTAATATGTTTAAACACCTGGCGCATGTGCTTTCTGAAAAGTACCACTTGATCGATTAACGCGAGAAATGATTTGCCGGATGGCTGCGCTGCCTTATCCGGCCTACGATGTTACGAACCTGTAGGCCGGATTAGATGCGTGAGCATCGCCATCCGGCAATTGCAATTTTACATCAGGGGCTTCTGTCCCCGCTGCCACCAGCGCATAAGTAAGCGGTCTGCACTTTCTGCCGCGCTACCAGTGAAACGGTCCATCAGCTTTTTGCGCTGCATATAGCGGACGTTCAGCACTTCACGACCATCCATCAACCCTAAAATCACTTCGTCACTGGTATTGATCTCATCGACCAACCCGTTTGCCAGCGCCTGTTGCCCAAACCAGTGTTCACCTGTAGCAACCTGTTCGATGTCCAGAGTTGGACGCATACGTTGCACAAAATCTTTAAACAGATGATGGGTTTCATTCAAATCTTCACGGAATTTCTGTCGCCCTTCTTCCGTATTTTCACCAAGCAGTGTCAGCGTACGTTTGTACTGTCCAGCCGTGTGCAGCTCGATATCAATATCCTTGCCTTTCAGGAAACGGTTGAAGTTCGGGATCTGCGCCACCACGCCAATCGAGCCCACAATGGCAAACGGCGCTGAGACAATTTTATCCGCTACACAGGCCATCATATATCCACCGCTCGCTGCGACTTTATCCACCGTTACCGTCAAGGGAATCGCTTTATCGCGTAGGCGCTGCAACTGCGAGGCAGCCAGCCCATAACCATGTACCACACCACCGGGGCTTTCCAGACGCACAACCACCTGATCCTGCGGTTTCACCACCGCCAGTACCGCCGTGACCTCTTCCCGCAGTTCGCTGACCTCGTGGGCATCCATACTGCCCTTAAAATCGAGCACCCAGACGCGAGGTTTTTCTGATGACGCACTGTCCCCCAGTTTTGCTTTGGCTTTGGCGGTTTTGGCCTCTAGCTTATGCTTCTTTTTCTGCGCTTTATGCCATAACTTCTGCTGATGACTATCCAGCAATGCCATCGACAGATCTTCCTTCATCTCTTTATATTGATCGCTAAGATTAATAACGCGAAGCTCACCACGCTGACGCTTACGTTGTGTCGCGTTTACAATCAGCATGACAATCACCGCAATAGCCACCACAACAGTGACAATTTTTGCCAAAAACAGCCCATATTCAGACAACAATTCCACGAGACCCACCTTGGTTAAACAACGCTACTTTCGCTCAGTGTACAACAGGCGTGTAAACCCGTCTTGCTTCATCCATCCGATGCTGAATCGGCAAAAAGCATGACAAAGTGTTCATTTTGCGGTGTTATTACCTTTGGCTGATTGAAAAACACCAGTGTTTAAGGCATAAAGCCGAAAAGTTATCGCGAACGAGATGGCCAAAGCGTCGCCGAGGAGTAGCCGTGCATTACCAACCTAAACAAGACCTGTTACAGGATCGCATTATTCTGGTCACCGGTGCCAGTGATGGCATCGGGCGTGAAGCCGCGCTTACCTACGTACGCTACGGTGCGACCGTTATCCTGCTTGGACGTAATGAAGAAAAATTGCGTCAGGTTGCCCGCACCGCCGCCGATGAAAACGGAACACAACCACAATGGTTTACACTGGATCTGCTGACCTGTACCGCTGAAGAGTGCCACCAGTTGGCGCAACGCCTCGCCGCACATTATCCGCGTCTGGATGGGGTGTTGCATAACGCCGGGCTGCTGGGCGATATCTGCCCGATGAGCGAACAAAATCCGCAGGTATGGCAGGATGTTATGCAGGTCAATGTCAACGCAACGTTTATGTTGACTCAGGCATTGCTGCCGCTGTTACTCAAATCAGATTCAGGATCGCTGGTTTTTACCTCCTCAAGCGTCGGTCGTCAGGGACGGGCTAACTGGGGAGCGTATGCCACCTCTAAGTTTGCAACCGAAGGGATGATGCAGGTCCTGGCAGACGAATACCAGAATCGCCATTTGCGCGTAAATTGCATTAATCCAGGCGGCACGCGTACCGGCATGCGTGCCAGCGCATTCCCGACGGAAGATCCGCAAAAACTCAAAACCCCCGCCGACATTGTGCCGCTGTACCTGTGGCTGATGGGCGATGACAGCCGCCGTAAAACCGGTATGACTTTTGATGCCCAACCGGGCCGTAAACCAGGAATTGCCCAATGAGTGAAGAACGCTATCAGCAGCGCCAACAGCGCGTAAAAGACCGGGTTGACGCGCGTGTTGCGGCCGCCAGGGACGAGCGCGGAATTGTCATCGTTTTTACCGGTAATGGTAAGGGTAAAACTACCGCTGCGTTCGGTACAGCAACTCGCGCAGTGGGCCACGGTAAAAAAGTCGGTGTAGTGCAGTTCATTAAAGGTACATGGCCAAACGGCGAAAGAAACCTGCTCGAACCTCATGGTGTAGAGTTTCAGGTGATGGCGACCGGGTTTACCTGGGAGACACAGAATCGTGAAGCTGACACTGCCGCCTGTCTGGCCGTATGGGAACACGGTAAACGAATGCTGGCCGATCCTGAGCTGGATATGGTTGTGCTGGATGAACTGACGTATATGGTAGCCTACGACTACCTACCGCTTGAAGAGGTGATCAACGCCTTAAACGCGCGCCCGGCCCAGCAGACGGTCATTATTACGGGTCGTGGATGCCATCGCGATATTCTGGAGTTAGCCGACACGGTCAGCGAGTTGCGTCCGGTCAAGCATGCTTTTGAAGCGGGCATTAAAGCCCAAATGGGGATTGATTACTAATCGCAGGCCGGATAAGGCGCTTGCGCCGCATCCGGCTCCACGCTAACGCCTGATAGCGCTTTGCTTATCAGGCCTGTTTATGATTAACCGTTGTTGCTGCGTCCACCCGGGCGACGGCTGCTGCCGACCTGAGAATGACGTTTCACCGCACGGCGGATCTGATTCGCTTTCATACGACGACGGTCTTTCTCGACAGCGACTTTAGACGTGGTTTCCGGTTTCAACTCCACCAGTTCACGCAGATAGTTGGTCTGTGCAAGATCAAGCTCCGTCCAGCCGCCACGCGGCAGACCTTTCGGCAATGGAATATCGCCATAACGTACACGGATAAGACGACTTACCTGCACGCCTACCGCTTCCCACAGACGACGAACCTCGCGATTGCGGCCTTCAGTCAGCGTGACGTTATACCACTGGTTAATCCCTTCACCACCGCTGAACTTGATGGTTTTAAACGCAGCCGGACCATCTTCCAGCTGTACGCCACGGCTCAGATCACGCAGTTTAGCTTCATCAACCTGACCGAACACACGCACCGCGTACTCTCGTTCAACTTCACGGCTCGGGTGCATCAGACGGTTCGCCAGTTCACCATCAGTAGTAAACAGCAGCAGACCACAGGTATTGACGTCCAGACGACCTACGGCAATCCAGCGCGCGTCGCGCAGCTTTGGCAAGCGGTCAAAAACGGTTGGACGACCTTCCGGGTCGTTACGGGTACACAGTTCACCTTCCGGCTTGTAATAGGCCAGAACGCGGCAGATTTGTTCTGCAGATTCTTTCACCGAAATCAGATGGCCGTCGATACGGATTTTCAGACCCGGCGTCACTTCAACGCGATCGCCAAGCGTGGCAATTTTGCCATCAACGCTCACACGACCTGCTGCAATAATGGATTCAATTTCACGGCGAGAACCGTGGCCAGCACGCGCCAGCACTTTTTGTAACTTTTCGCTCATAGAGCTTCCTTTAGGTGTCGCCTTCACAGGCGTCGAACAGGAGAATCAACGGCGCCAGTCAGCGCCATTTTAAGGCCGCGTAGTATAGCGGTTCGCGCCTTTATAAGAAAGGTTTAACGTCACCAACGCCTTCGCGCAATACCACCGGGGAATCATCGGTTAAATCAATGACCGTCGTCGGTTGTTGACCAAGGTAACCACCGTGAATGATCAGATCGACCAACTTCTCCAGACGATCTTTGATCTCTTCGGGATCGGACTCGGTAAACTCGCTGCCAGGAAGCATCAGTGAAGTAGAAAGCATTGGCTCACCCAAAGCTTCGAGCAACGCCAGCGCAATGGGATTCGACGGAACTCGCAGGCCAATAGTCTTACGCTTTTCCTGCAGCAGTCGGCGTGGAACTTCTTTCGTCCCTTTCAGGATAAAAGTATAGTTGCCTGGCGTATTGTTTTTAATTAAACGAAAGGCCACGTTGTCGACAAATGAATAGGTTGACAGCTCCGACAAATCGCGGCACATCAGCGTAAAGTTGTGGCCGTCCGGCAAATGACGGATACGACAAATACGCTCCATCGCGCCTTTATCTTCAATTTTGCATCCCAACGCATAGCCGGAATCGGTTGGATAGACAATCACCCCACCTTTACGCACAATTTCAACGGCCTGATTGATCAACCGCTGCTGTGGGTTTTCGGGATGAATATAAAAAAACTGGCTCATACTTTCCTCTCTGTGATCTCGGGCTGTTCCCAAAGCTGCCACACGCCTTCGACGCCGGCAGGCAACCAAAGTTTGCGCCCCAGTTCAATCCATGGACACGGCTGGTGAAAATCAGACCCTTGCGATGCCCACAACTGATGCTGGCGCGCAAGCGTCGCCAGATGGGTACGTTCATTGGGAGACTGCTGGCACTGTGCCACTTCCATCGCGTCACCGTGATGTTCAGCAAAATGTGCAACCAGTCTTTTCAGCCACTTAGCGCTAAGATCGTACCGCCCAGGATGAGCCAGAACTGCCTTACCGCCAGAATGATGAATGACATCAATAGCTTGTTCTATTGTACACCACTGTGGCGGAACGTAACCGGTTTTCCCACGGGCAAGATATTTTTTAAAGACATCCGCCATGGTTGTGGCTTTTCCGCATTCCACCAGAAAACGCGCAAAATGGCCCCGCGTGACGGCCCCGCCGTCGGCCAAACGCAAAGCCCCTTCCCACGCTCCCGGAATATGCGCTTTGTCCAGCCGTTCTGCAATCAGGCGCGCGCGCTGCTGGCGGCGTTCCGTTTGCTGTGCCAAAAACGCATGCATCATAGGATGTGCGGTATCAATATTCAGACCCACAATATGGATCTCATGGTTTTCCCAGACCGTTGAAATTTCAACACCCGAGATCAGATTTAGCGCTAACCCCGAACGTGAAATTTCTTCTCTTGCCGCCGCAATACCTGCCGTGGTGTCATGATCGGTGATCGCCAGTGTACCGACTCGCATCTCTACCGCACGATGTACTAAGGCCTCTGGCGTCAATCGCCCATCGGAGGCTGTCGTATGGCTGTGCAGGTCATAAATCACTGCGTAATTCGTGTCGCTCAAGGCGTCTCCCGTTTCAATAAATGTCGTATCACGATCATCATAGCGGTTTCGACAAATTAACTGAAATCAGGTGTTGACTTTACCCCACTGAACTAGTTAACTAGTACGCAAGTTCGCATGAAGAAGGTATCTGAGATGAAAGCACGTTTTGTTCTGCACGGTTGGTGGCGCACTTCCTGATTTCGGGCAGTGTCTTACGTCTGCACTATGCAACCAGATACCCGGCCCGCCACATGAGCGGGCTTTTTTTTGAACAAAATTAATGAGAAGAACGATGCAAACACAAAAACCAACACTTGAACTGCTCGCCTGCGATGCCGCCTACCGTGAGAACCCAACGGCGCTGTTTCATCAGGTATGTGGCGCACGACCGGCAACGTTGTTGCTGGAATCCGCCGATATCGACAGCAAGGACGATCTCAAGAGTCTGCTACTGGTAGACAGCGCGTTGCGTATTACTGCCCTGGGTGACACTGTCACTATTCAGGCATTGTCGGCGAATGGCGCATCGCTACTTCCTCTGCTGGACGCAGCCCTGCCCACGGGCGTTGAAAACGATAAACAGCCGAACATTCGTCAGTTGACATTCCCCAGCGTAAGCCCGCTGCTGGATGAAGATGCCCGTTTATGCTCACTTTCTGTATTTGACGCGTTCCGTTTGTTGCAGGAGCTGGTCAATGTTCCGGCGCAAGAACGTGAAGCCATGTTCTTCGGCGGTCTGTTTTCCTACGACCTGGTTGCCGGATTTGAAGATTTACCCCAGCTTGAAGCGGGCAACCGTTGCCCGGACTACTGCTTCTATCTGGCAGAAACACTGATGGTTATCGACCACCAGAAAAAAAGCACCCGCATTCAGGCCAGCATCTTTACGCCAAATGACGAGGAAAAACAGCGACTGAACGCCCGCCTGGCACAGTTGAGCCAACAGCTCACCGAACCCGCACCGCCGCTGCCCGTCACTGAAATCCCGCAGATGCAATGCGAATGCAATCAGAGCGATGAAGAGTTCGGTGCCGTGGTACGCGGCCTGCAAAAAGCGATTCGCGCAGGTGAAATTTTCCAGGTGGTTCCATCTCGTCGTTTCTCGCTGCCCTGCCCGTCGCCGCTGGCAGCCTATTATGTGCTGAAGAAAAGTAACCCCAGCCCGTACATGTTTTTCATGCAGGATAACGATTTCACCCTGTTCGGCGCGTCGCCAGAAAGCTCGTTGAAATACGACGCCACCAGCCGTCAGATTGAAATTTACCCGATTGCCGGGACCCGCCCGCGTGGTCGCCGTGCGGATGGCTCGCTGGATCGCGATCTCGACAGTCGTATCGAGCTGGAAATGCGTACCGACCATAAAGAACTTTCCGAACACCTGATGCTGGTAGACCTGGCTCGTAACGATCTCGCACGTATCTGTACCCCAGGTAGCCGCTATGTTGCCGACCTGACCAAAGTCGACCGTTACTCTTTCGTGATGCACCTGGTATCCCGTGTGGTGGGCGAACTGCGTAGCGATTTGGATGTGCTTCATGCTTACCGCGCCTGTATGAACATGGGCACGCTGAGTGGTGCGCCAAAAGTCCGCGCGATGCAATTGATCGCCGAGGCCGAAGGTCGCCGTCGGGGCAGCTATGGCGGCGCGGTCGGCTACTTTACCGCCCATGGCGACCTGGATACCTGCATTGTGATCCGTTCAGCCCTGGTGGAAGACGGCATCGCCACCGTGCAGGCCGGTGCCGGGATTGTTCTGGATTCTGTTCCGCAGTCTGAAGCCGATGAAACCCGTAATAAAGCGCGTGCCGTTTTGCGTGCTATTGCCACCGCGCACCACGCACAGGAGACTTTCTAATGGCTGACATTCTGCTGCTCGATAATATCGACTCATTTACCTACAACCTGGCAGATCAGCTGCGCACTAATGGTCACAACGTAGTGATTTACCGTAACCATATTCCGGCTCAGACGTTAATTGACCGTTTAGCGACAATGAAAAACCCTGTGCTGATGCTTTCTCCAGGGCCTGGCGCACCCAGTGAAGCGGGCTGCATGCCGGAGCTGTTAACCCGCCTGCGCGGCAAACTGCCCATTATCGGTATTTGTCTGGGGCATCAGGCGATTGTTGAAGCCTATGGTGGATATGTCGGTCAGGCGGGGGAAATCCTGCACGGCAAAGCCTCCAGCATTGAACACGATGGGCAGGCGATGTTCGCCGGTCTGGCAAACCCGCTGCCGGTGGCGCGCTATCACTCGCTGGTTGGCAGCAACGTACCGGCCGGATTGACCATTAACGCGCATTTTAACGGTATGGTCATGGCAGTTCGTCACGATACCGACCGCGTATGCGGCTTCCAGTTCCATCCGGAATCGATTCTGACCACTCAGGGTGCGCGTCTGCTGGAGCAAACGCTGGCCTGGGCGCAACAGAAGCTCGAACAAACCAATACGCTGCAACCGATCCTGGAAAAACTGTACCAGGCTCAGACGCTGTCACAACAGGAAAGCCACCAGCTGTTCTCTGCTGTCGTCCGTGGTGAACTGAAACCAGAACAGTTGGCTGCAGCGCTGGTCAGTATGAAAATTCGTGGCGAACACCCGAATGAAATTGCCGGTGCGGCAACAGCATTACTGGAAAATGCCGCCCCGTTCCCGCGCCCGGATTATCTGTTTGCCGACATTGTCGGAACCGGCGGTGACGGCAGTAACAGTATCAATATTTCCACCGCCAGCGCGTTTGTCGCGGCGGCCTGTGGATTAAAAGTGGCCAAACACGGCAACCGCAGCGTCTCCAGTAAATCAGGCTCTTCGGATCTGCTGGCAGCATTTGGTATCAATCTGGATATGAACGCCGATAAATCCCGTCAGGCGCTCGATGACCTGGGCGTGTGCTTCCTGTTTGCACCGAAATACCACACGGGTTTTCGCCATGCGATGCCGGTACGCCAGCAGTTGAAAACCCGCACGTTGTTTAATGTGCTTGGGCCATTGATAAATCCGGCGCATCCACCGCTGGCGCTGATCGGCGTTTACAGCCCGGAACTGGTGTTGCCGATTGCCGAAACACTGCGCGTGCTGGGATATCAACGGGCAGCCGTGGTACACAGCGGCGGAATGGATGAAGTTTCACTGCATGCGCCGACCATAGTGGCAGAACTGCATGATGGTGAAATCAAGAGCTACCAGCTAACGGCGGAAGACTTTGGCCTGACGCCATATCATCAGGAACAGTTGGCTGGCGGCACGCCGGAAGAAAACCGTGACATTCTGAGTCGCTTGTTACAAGGTAAAGGTGAGGCCGCTCATGAGGCTGCTGTTGCCGCGAATGTCGCCATGTTAATGCGCCTGCACGGTAAAGAAGACTTAAAAGCCAACGCGCAAACCGTGATTAATGTGCTGCGCAGCGGTGCGGCTTACGACCGTGTCACTGCACTGGCCGCAAGAGGGTAAATGATGCAAACCGTTTTAGCGAAAATTGTCGCTGACAAGGCGATTTGGGTAGAAGCCCGCAAACAGCAACAACCGCTGGCCAGCTTTCAAAATGATGTTCAACCCAGCACGCGTGATTTCTACGATGCGCTGCAAGGGACACGAACCGCTTTTATTCTGGAGTGTAAAAAAGCCTCTCCGTCAAAAGGCGTGATCCGTGATGACTTCGACCCGGCACAGATTGCGGGAGTGTACAAACATTACGCGTCCGCAATTTCCGTGCTGACGGACGAGAAATATTTTCAGGGTAGCTTTGATTTCCTGCCCATCGTCAGTCGCATCGCACCACAGCCGATTCTGTGTAAAGACTTTATTATCGATCCTTACCAGATTTATCTGGCACGTTTCTACCAGGCCGACGCCTGCCTGCTGATGTTGTCGGTTTTAGATGATGAACAGTATCGTCAACTCGCTGCCGTCGCCCACAGTTTGAAAATGGGCGTGCTGACTGAGGTCAGCAATGAAGAAGAGTTGGAGCGCGCCATTGCGCTGGGTGCAAAAGTCGTCGGCATTAACAACCGTGATTTACGTGACCTGTCGATTGACCTCAATCGTACCCGCCTGCTTGCACCTCGTCTGGGCCATGGTGTCACCGTCATCAGTGAATCCGGGATCAACACCTATGGCCAGGTTCGCGAACTCAGCCATTTTGCCAACGGCTTTCTGATAGGCTCGGCGCTAATGTCCCATGATGACCTGCATACCGCCGTGCGTCGTGTTTTGCTTGGCGAAAATAAAGTCTGCGGACTGACCCGTGCACAGGATGCAAAAGCAGCGTACGAATCTGGGGCCATTTATGGCGGCGTAATTTTTGTCCCAACCTCACCGCGCGCTGTCAGTGTTGAACAGGCGCGAGACGTTATGACGGGAGCGCCGTTACAGTACATCGGCGTGTTCCGTAACGCCGAGATCGCTGACGTCCACGAAAAAGTCACCGCACTGTCGCTGGCCGCCGTACAACTACATGGAAGCGAAGATCAGGCCTATGTCGATGCTCTGCGCAAGGTGCTGCCCGCACAGGTGCAAATTTGGAAGGCACTGAGTGTTGGCGAATCACTGCCTGCTCGTCGCTATCAACATATTGATAAATACGTTTTTGATAACGGCCAGGGTGGCAGCGGTAAGCGCTTTGACTGGTCGCTGCTAAGCGGACAATCGCTGGATAACGTTTTACTGGCTGGCGGACTCGGTGCAGATAACTGCGTCGACGCGGCTAAAACCGGCTGTGCCGGGCTCGATTTTAATTCTGGCGTAGAGTCACAGCCGGGCATCAAAGATGCACGTCTTCTGGCTTCAGTCTTTCAGACGCTGCGCGCATATTAAGGAAAAGGACATGACAACATTACTCAATCCGTATTTTGGTGAATTTGGCGGTATGTATGTGCCACAGATTCTGATGCCTGCACTGCGCCAACTGGAAGAAGCGTTCGTCAGTGCACAAAAAGACCCTGAGTTTCAGGCCCAGTTTACCGACCTGCTGAAAAACTATGCCGGGCGCCCTACCGCGTTGACCAAATGCCAGAACATCACTAACGGCACCAGGACTACGCTGTATCTCAAGCGTGAGGATCTGCTGCACGGCGGCGCGCACAAAACGAACCAGGTTCTGGGACAAGCGTTACTGGCGAAGCGCATGGGGAAAACAGAAATCATCGCAGAAACAGGTGCGGGTCAGCACGGTGTGGCGTCTGCCCTTGCCAGCGCCCTGCTGGGTTTAAAGTGCCGTATTTATATGGGTGCGAAAGACGTCGAGCGTCAGTCTCCGAACGTTTTCCGTATGCGTCTGATGGGTGCTGAGGTTATTCCGGTACACAGCGGCTCTGCCACGTTGAAAGATGCCTGTAACGAGGCGTTGCGCGACTGGTCTGGCAGTTACGATACCGCGCACTATATGCTGGGTACGGCGGCAGGCCCGCATCCTTTCCCGACTATCGTACGCGAGTTCCAGCGCATGATTGGTGAAGAAACAAAAGCGCAGATTCTGGAAAAAGAAGGCCGTCTGCCGGATGCCGTGATCGCCTGTGTCGGCGGCGGCTCAAATGCGATCGGCATGTTCGCCGATTTTATAAATGAAACCAGCGTTGGACTGATTGGCGTTGAGCCTGGTGGTCACGGGATCGAATCCGGCGAGCACGGCGCACCGCTGAAACATGGTCGTGTCGGGATTTACTTCGGCATGAAGTCGCCTATGATGCAGACCACTGAAGGGCAAATCGAAGAGTCCTACTCCATTTCTGCGGGGCTGGACTTCCCGTCAGTCGGGCCACAACACGCTTATCTGAACAGTATCGGACGCGCTGACTATGTTTCGATTACTGATGATGAAGCGCTTGAAGCCTTCAAAACACTGTGTCTGCATGAGGGGATTATCCCGGCGCTGGAGTCTTCCCACGCCCTGGCACATGCGTTGAAAATGATGCGGGAAAACCCGGAGAAAGAGCAATTACTGGTGGTCAACCTCTCTGGTCGCGGCGACAAAGACATTTTCACCGTACACGATATTCTGAAAGCGCGAGGGGAAATCTGATGGAACGTTATGAAAACCTGTTTGCACAACTGAAGGACCGCAAAGAAGGCGCTTTTGTCCCCTTCGTAACCCTTGGCGATCCTTCTGTTGAACAGTCACTGAAAATCATTGATACGCTGATTGAAGCGGGTGCCGATGCGCTTGAGCTGGGTATTCCGTTCTCCGATCCGCTGGCCGACGGTCCAACCATTCAGGAAGCGACCTTACGTGCGTTCGCGGCAGGCGTCACACCGTCACAATGCTTTGAAATGTTGGCACTGGTTCGGCAAAAACACCCAACCATTCCGATTGGTTTACTGATGTATGCCAACCTGGTGTTCAGTAAAGGTATTGACGAATTTTACGCACAGTGCGAGAAGGTCGGTGTAGATTCGGTATTAGTCGCCGATGTGCCGGTTGAAGAATCTGCGCCATTCAGAACGGCGGCATTACGCCATAATGTCGCGCCAATTTTCATTTGCCCGCCTAACGCTGACGAGGAACTGCTGCGCCAGATTGCCTCTTATGGCCGCGGTTATACCTATCTATTGTCACGCGCAGGTGTTACAGGTGCCGAAAATCGTGCAGCGTTACCGTTACATCATCTGGTCGAGAAGCTGAAAGAATTTAATGCCCCGCCTTCTTTACAGGGCTTTGGTATCTCTGCACCGGAACAGGTGACAGGCGCCATTGAAGCAGGTGCTGCGGGGGCTATTTCTGGATCGGCGATTGTCAAAATCATTGAGAAGAATGTTGCAGCACCAGAGCAAATGCTGGCTGAGCTGAAAACCTTTGTCAGTGCAATGAAAGCCGCCACCCATCAGTAAGCTGAAATAACCGCCAGAAACGTCTGGCGGTTTTACCCTTCTTTCGCCTGCTTCATTTTGTACATGGCGTTATCCGCATTCTGGATGGCCACATCCAGTTCGCCCTTCACCTCAGCAACGCCCCATGACACTGACAGCGGTACGGTGTGGCCATCCACCACAAAGACGTGATTGTTGACCTGGCCACTGATACGCTGCGCAATCGCGATAGCATCACTTGTCTGGGAGCGAAACAGCAGGATCATAAATTCATCCCCACCGGTACGAATCACGAGATCGTGGCTGGTACGAGTGTTTGACAACATTCTGTTGGCAATAGTTTGCAGCGCGCGATCGCCTGCGGCATGCCCCCAGGTGTCGTTGACTGCCTTAAACTTATTGCAATCCAGCAGCACCACAGAACAATGTGATAAGTCCCGACGCTTAATAATGTCGAGAATTCGCCGATTAAAGCAGCCAGTCAGCGAATCAATATAGACTTTGAGGTCGCTTTGATTCAGCCACGACTTCAGCGAGAAACTGATCATAATAAAGAAGAATGGTGCCAGCAGTATCACAATTCCGGCGTGCGTATCGCGCACCATAAACCGGCCTAATGCTATTGAGTAGTACAGCGCATATTTTTCTGACAACTTCCGCACCATAATGCGCGTTTTCCCCGTACATTTGCCAGATAAACAGAGGCGCTCATTATTGGATAAATTCACCAGAGCCACATTCAGGCCCGGTGGCATTTGATAGTCAAAAGCATTTGCCAACGCCTCCTGCAACTCCGGCTTTGAATGGTCATAGACCAGATAGGCGACGATTTGATCCGATATCTCTTTCCCGGAAAGGTCATAGATATAGCTCACCACGCTGTAGGCTTTTTCACCGGTAATTTTATCGGTATAAAAATTCGTTGAACTGAGCGCTTTATTCTTGATGTTTTTTTGCAACAAACGGGTATAAAAATCGACTGGCGGATAGAAAAATCCGGTAATGTCCTGCGCCATTTCAGAATCAGAGAACGTAAAATTGCGCGAATCAGAAGGCATAAACCAGTAAAAATAATCCGCATTCTTGGCAATGATGTAACGATGCGCATCAAAACTGCCAGGATTTAACTCATTAACCATGCCGCGAATAAACTCCGCTGCCGTATACATACATATAGCTTTAAGGTTAGCTTGTCGGGCGATAATCGTCCCTGTTGCCGAATGCACCCGCTTTGGGTCGGCATTAATCCCCCATTCACCCGCATTTCGCGGAACAAACTGCGCCGCATTATCACATTGATCGTCATTTTTAATGTGATGGTAGCGCTCACCAATCGCATCGGCGATGAGTTCATTATCATTAAAGATATCCAGCATACGCGCTTGCAGGCGGTTAATCCCTTCACTGGCCGTGGCCATACGCTGTTCGTAGATGATAAACAGAAACAACGAGGTAAATATCAGCGTAATCAGCCCCGATACCAGCAGTGCCTGCCTGTTCCTGAGCTTATCTTGCACAATCTTCACGAGTCCACCCTGATAGTTAACGGTAATGCCAAACCGGTTACCCGTTTATGTTGTTGCATAACAGCGCTGAGTATTAAAAATAATAGTGATCGTCCTGCGGCCCTGATAATGGATGAAAATAAGGTCTCGCCCGTGTACCTAAGTTACAGATTTATACAACAAAAGAACATTTTTGTTAACAAAAATGCAAACTAGTCATCCCCGGCTATCGGATAGCCGGCACGCCGAATCGCCTCCCGACAGTCGCTCACGCCTGCGGCATACCCCGCTTCGATTTCACAAACCGGACTGGCGCTGCAATAAGGTAGTGTGATTTGTGTGGCGATGACCTTTTCCAGGGCTTCCACCCTGCTCATGTAATTCAATAATTCGCGCGCAGCATACACGGCAAACTCTTTCGTATCATCGTCTATGGATGCTTCCATAAGGGAAATTTTTTGTTGTAGCAGCTGACGGGTCAATATCATCGTCAATACCCTCAAAGCCAGTTTGCTTAAAGAGTAGCATTACATCAAAGGGGAGAAAGTCGGGAAGGGAAAAAGAGAGGAGAAAAGCTGGCCGCTAAACGACCAGCCTTTCAGACTGGAATCGCTGACTTAAAAACGATAACCCGCGGAGAACATAAACACCCACGGATCAAGGCGTACGCTGTCGCGCTGCTGGACGCCACCCATTTTATAGCTCGCGGTGGTGTCGATATCCATGTACCAGACTGACATGTTAATCAGCCAGTCGCGGTTGATCAGATAGTCCATACCGACTTGTCCAGCCGCACCCCAGGAGTCTTTCAGGCTCAGATCGGATAAACCCGCCTCTTTTCCGTTGTTGTTAAAACCTTCATCGAAGAAAGTCGTGTAGTTCACACCCACGCCAACGTAAGGACGCAGTTTGCTGCTGGAGTCGCCAAAGTACCACTGCGCCATTAATGTCGGCGGTAAATGATGAACGGTGGCAATATCACCGGTTGCCCCGGTGCCGATCTTATGGCGGAACGGCGTGGCTGCCAGTAACTCAACGCCAATATTGTCGGTTGCCATATACGTGAATGTCAGGCCCAACTGCGTATTGTTGCTGACATCAAAGCCACCCAGGCTTCCCAGCGTACCACCCGCGCCTTCCGTCGGTCTGACGGTAGCCGAACCTGCACGAATAAAGAACTCTCCGGCCTCATGCGCAAATGCGTTCCCAGAGAGAAGAGTTGTTAAAGCCAATGCTGCAACTGTTAATTTTTTCATGTCCGCTCCATCGTTATGGTTATAAAAGCGGAACGAATATACCCACAATGGAGTAATAAGTGATCTAACCTGGATCACATTGAGTTTGATAATTTAACATTTATTGATCCAGATTAAGTTAGAACTTGCATTCAAAATCCTGGTTAAATTAATTCAGATCAATTTTGATATATTTTCACTATGCAAGTACCTTTAGCTCCAACAGGAAGCGTTTGTTATTTGAACGTGATGTACAGAGAACACACAATGATGTTTCAAGATGCTGAAGTCCTGGCCAAAAATTACCGGAGCTTTACAAAGATATGCCTTTCCATACATCGTACGATGCTGCCACTGTAGAGTTATCCAGGGTACAATTGCGCGCAAATGAACACCTGCAAAACTCAAGGAGAGTGCATGTCTATCACGGCGAAATCCGTTTACCGTGACACGGGAAACTTTTTCCGTAATCAATTCATTACCATCTTGCTGGTATCGTTATTGTGCGCGTTTATCACAGTGGTGCTAGGGCATGCCTTTTCTCCCAGCGACGCGCAAATCGCGCAACTGAGCGAAGGGGATCAGCTAACCAGCAGTGTGGGCTTGTTCGACCTGGTACAGAATATGACGCCGGAGCAGCAGCAAATTTTGCTACGCGCTTCTGCAGCATCGACGTTTTCAGGGCTGATTGGTAATGCCATCCTTGCAGGAGGCATCATCCTGATGATTCAACTGATTTCGGCGGGTCATCGGGTTAGCGCATTACGCGCCATTGGCGCCAGCGCGCCGGTATTACCTAAATTGTTTATTCTGATTTTTCTGACTACCCTGCTGGTACAGGTCGGTATTATGCTGGTTGTCGTGCCTGGTATTCTGCTGGCTATCTTGCTGGCCCTCGCGCCAGTGATGGTCGTGCAGGATAAAATGGGCGTCTTTGCCGCTATGCGCAACAGTATGCGTCTGGCGTGGTCTAATATGCGACTGGTAGCGCCGGCAGTAATCGGTTGGTTACTGGCAAAAACGCTGCTGTTGCTTTTTGCGCCAAGTTTTGCAGTACTAACGCCAAACGTAGGCGCGGTATTGGCGAATACGCTGAGCAATATGATCTCTGCTGTGCTGCTGATCTATTTGTTCCGCCTGTATATGCTGATTCGTCAATAAACCCTGAACGCATGCCGGGTGTGTTACCCAATGCTTTTTGATTACGGACTCGAAGAATGAAGCAGTTTCTTGATTTTTTACCGCTGGTTGTCTTTTTTGCTTTTTATAAGCTCTATGACATCTACGCGGCAACCTCGGCGCTTATTGTCGCAACGGCTGTGGTGTTGATTTACAGTTGGGTTCGCTATCGCAAGGTCGAGAAGATGGCGTTAATCACCTTTGTTCTGGTTGCCGTCTTCGGTGGCCTGACGATTTTCTTCCACAACGATGAATTCATTAAGTGGAAGGTTACGGTGATTTACGGACTGTTTGCCGGTGCACTACTGGTTAGCCAGTGGGTAATGAAAAAGCCACTGATTCAGCGCATGTTAGGAAAAGAGCTGACACTGCCGCAGCCGGTATGGTCAAAGCTGAATCTGGCCTGGGCTGTCTTCTTCATCCTGTGTGGACTGGCCAATATCTACATTGCGTTTTGGCTGCCGCAGAACATTTGGGTCAACTTCAAAGTGTTCGGATTAACCGCCCTGACCTTATTCTTCACGTTGCTGAGCGGAGTCTATATCTACCGCCATCTGCCGCAGGAAGATAAATCGTAATATGTGTTCGCCAGATCTGCGGATCTGGCGAATTTTTATCCGCTTGCGTTCTTCGTGGCAGACAAGCTGGCTTACATCCCCTCCGCGCGCCGCATCCCCTCTGTTCTCCGCCCGTAAATTCTAGTAGCATCGCGCCTGTAATCTTTCTCTACAGTCGGTTCTACAATGACAACAACGAATAACACCCCCCAGGGTGAACTGGTTTTACGCACTCTGGCCATGCCTGCCGATACCAATGCTAACGGTGATATTTTTGGCGGCTGGCTGATGTCACAGATGGATATTGGTGGCGCTATCCAGGCCAAAGAGATCGCACACGGCCGCGTGGTGACGGTGCGAGTTGAAGGAATGAGCTTTTTGCGCCCGGTTGCCGTAGGTGATGTCGTCTGTTGCTACGCTCGCTGTGTAAAACGCGGAACGACGTCAATCAGCATTAATATTGAAGTCTGGGTGAAGAAAGTCGCTTCGGAACCCATTGGCCAGCGTTACAAAGCCACTGAAGCCCTATTTATCTACGTCGCTGTAGATAAAGACGGTAAACCCCGTCCGATACCAACACAGGTCTGATAACCAGCGTTAACACCGTTATCAAACCTGCTTGCCGGAGAAGGCCTGACGCCAACTCCGGCACGCCAGTTACTCAATCTGCGCCGTACCGTTCAGACGGAAAACGATATTCACCACCAGGCCAGATCCCGGTTTGCCCGCCTCGTAACGCCATCTGCGCATCGCATTTTTCACTTCACGCTCAAACATATTGGCAGGCTGTGCGGAAAGCACCTCAACATTCTCTACACGGCCATCTGATGTGACATCAAACTTGACCTTCACCCGGCCTTCAATGCGCAGAGCCTGCGCGCGCGCCGGATACTGTGGCTGATTACGACTTAAGGCGCGTGGCCCAGACGGTGCACTAACCGCAGGTTTACTGGTTGCCGGTGCGGTACTGGTTGCTGCCGGACGAGCAGGCGCCGTGTTCTCAAACGGCGATGCCGGACGCGACTCAGCCGGTTTCACGTCACGTTTTGGCTGCTCTTCAACCTTTTTCACCGGTTTCGGCTTCGGTTTTGGCTTAGGCTTCGGTTTCTCGATCACCACCGGTGCCTCTTTTGGCGGTTCCGGTATAGGTTCAGGTTCCGGTTCAGGCTCAACGACAGGCTCCGGCGGTGGTTGAACTGCCTGAGGTGGCTCAAGATCGGCAGGTGCGACCATCGTGATGGAGATCGGCTGCGCGGGTGCAGGCAGTTCAATAACCTGATGTACCGAGGTATACAACAGACCCGCCACTACAGCGCCGTGAATGCCGACGGAAAGTAACGTCGGCCAGGGAAAGCGACGAGGTAAATCAAGGGTCATTGCAGTCATAATCGTTTCAGTTATAAAACCAGGCCTCGATTTTAAATGCAAATAGCAATCATATTCAATAAGCCCATGACAGTAAGCCGCATTTAAAACGCAATTTCATGTAAAAAAACCATTATCTTAATATGGCCTTAACAAAGCTATTATCTTTACGTTGCAGTTACCAGGGCTTTCCAATAACGTAAACGCGACTTTTACCGATCAAGGAGCTCTACCCGTGCTGTATGTAATTTATGCTCAAGATATCGCAGATTCTCTCGAAAAACGTCTTTCCGTACGCCCTGCTCACCTGGCCCGTCTGCAACTCCTCCATGATGAAGGTCGTCTACTGACGGCAGGCCCTATGCCCGCGGTCGACAGTAACGATCCGGGTGCGGCGGGATTTACCGGCTCGACGGTGATTGCGGAGTTTGAATCTTTAGAGGCAGCACAGGCGTGGGCAGATGCCGACCCGTATGTGGCTGCAGGCGTTTATGCGCAGGTTTCGATCAAGCCGTACAAAAAAGTATTTTAAGAAACAGAACGGACAGGAATACATTGGGCACCGCCAGCGGTGCCCTTTTTGGATCAAATGCTATAGATCGCAAACAACAACGAATTTCGTTGATGATTGAGAATGCATTTTCTGATGGAGTGGATACGCATGTTACGGCGCGATTGCCCTTCAAGCCAACGTGCTTTACGGCGGCTAGCCTGACGCAGCATCCGCCAGCGTCCCACTTCCGTTCTACTACGCTTCATGTTAACTACTCTTCCAGTCACAGAGCGGGCATTATACCCCCAGACCGAATGCAGACCAGTGGTTTTCCCGTGTTTTTATTTGCCAGATGACTCCTGATGCGTAAACTCTTAACGATACGCTTTCAAAAGGATTTTTAAATTTATGACAACCTTCTACACCGTGGTGAGTTGGCTGGTCATTCTGGGTTACTGGGTACTCATTGCTGGCGTAACGTTACGCATTCTGATGAAGCGACGCGCAGTACCCTCCGCAATGGCCTGGCTTTTGATCATCTATATACTGCCATTGGTAGGGATCATTGCTTATCTGTCCTTTGGTGAGCTCCACCTGGGCAAACGCCGCGCCGAGCGTGCCAGAGCGATGTGGCCTTCAACGGCTAAATGGCTGAACGATCTCAAAGCCTGCAAACATATTTTCGCGCAAGAAAACAGCAGCGTTGCCTCATCATTATTTAAGTTGTGCGAGCGTCGCCAGGGCATTGCTGGCGTTAAGGGCAATCAGCTACAGCTTCTCACCAGCTCTGATGACGTGATGCAGGCGTTAATCCGCGATATTCAGTTGGCGCGTCACAACATTGAGATGGTGTTCTACATCTGGCAACCTGGCGGTATGGCCGATCAGGTCGCGGAATCATTGATGGCTGCCGCCAGACGGGGGATTCACTGTCGTTTGATGCTGGACTCCGCCGGCAGCGTGGCATTCTTCCGTAGTCCGTGGGCGGCGATGATGCGCAACGCGGGTATCGAGGTGGTTGAAGCGCTGAAAGTTAACCTGATGCGTGTATTTTTACGTCGTATGGACCTGCGCCAGCATCGTAAAATGATCATGATCGACAACTACATCGCTTACACCGGTAGCATGAATATGGTCGATCCGCGTTTCTTTAAACAGGATGCCGGTGTCGGACAATGGGTTGACCTGATGGCGAGAATGGAAGGGCCGGTGGCCACTGCCATGGGGATCGTCTACTCCTGCGACTGGGAAATTGAGACCGGTAAACGCATTTTACCGCCGCCTCCCGATGTCAACATCATGCCGTTTGAGCAGGCTAGCGGACACACCATTCACACTATTGCCTCCGGCCCTGGCTTCCCTGAAGACCTGATCCATCAAGCCTTATTGACCGCCGCATATTCTGCTCGTGAATATTTAATCATGACCACCCCGTACTTTGTCCCCAGTGACGATCTGCTGCACGCCATCTGTACAGCGGCGCAGCGCGGTGTAGATGTCAGCATCATTCTTCCACGCAAGAATGACTCAATGCTGGTTGGCTGGGCAAGCCGGGCTTTTTTCACCGAGTTGCTGGCGGCAGGCGTGAAAATCTATCAGTTCGAAGGCGGGTTGTTACATACCAAAAGCGTGCTGGTCGATGGCGAACTGAGTCTTGTCGGTACCGTAAACCTGGATATGCGCAGCCTGTGGCTGAATTTTGAGATAACACTGGTGATTGACGATGCCGGATTCGGCGGTGACCTCGCCGCGGTACAGGATGATTATATTTCGCGTTCCCGCCTGCTGGATGCACGTTTGTGGGTAAAACGACCACTCTGGCAGCGTATCGCTGAGCGACTGTTTTACTTCTTTAGCCCGTTGCTGTAAAACGTGCCCATCAGACAGTAAACAGGTAGTCATTATGGATATGGATTTGAACAACCGCCTGACCGAAGACGAAACGCTTGAGCAGGCTTATGACATTTTTCTCGAACTGGCGGCGGACAATCTCGATCCGGCCGACATCCTTCTGTTTAATTTGCAGTTTGAAGAACGTGGCGGTGCAGAGTTATTTGACCCTGCACAAGACTGGCAGGAGCACGTCGATTTTGACCTGAATCCTGACTTCTTCGCCGAAGTAGTGATTGGTCTGGCAGACTCAGAAGACGGTGAGATTAACGATATTTTTGCGCGTGTTCTGTTATGTCGCGAAAAAGATCACAAACTCTGCCACATTCTCTGGCGCGAATAATGAAAACAAAAAGCTGCTCTCGCAGCTTTTTTTATTTCTAGTCAGGCAATTTACTTCCGCAGCGATTACAAAATTGCGCGCTGTGCTCATGCTGGCTTTGTTGACACTGCGGACATTTGCGCTGATTTTGCCGATGCTGAAACGCACTGCTCATGTGTGTTGTTATCAATCCTGTCGGGATTGCAATAACCGAATAACCAATCAGGATCAGTACTGACGCAACCATGCGGCCAAGCGGGGTATGCGGGGTAATATCACCATAACCGACTGTCGTAACCGTAACGATTGCCCAATATACCGACGCATTCAGCGTGGTAAAACCATATTTCGGGCCTTCGATCAGGTACATCAGTGCACCAAAGACAATCATCAGAATGGCAATAAACGAGTAAAACAGCATCAACTGATGACGGGCACTTTTAATTGCGCTCCAGAACACACGCAGCGACGGCATAAATCGCAACAGTTTGAGTATTCTCAGTACACGCAGCACGCGCATCGCTCGCCAGGCGAAAACATAACTCAGGCTAATTTCCGGCCATAGCCACATCACATACAGTGGCAGAATCGTCGCGAGATCGATAATTCCCCAAAAGCTAAACACATATTTTGCAGGATTGGCCCAGCAGCACAATCTGAGCAGATATTCGAGGGTAAAGACCAGCGTAATAAAGACTTCCAGCCAGACAAAAATATGCCATTCATCATAGGTTAAATGGTATTGCGTCCCAACCCCAGACTCAATGAAGATAACAATCACGCTCAGCAATGCGAACAGTGCACACATGCCTTCAAAACGGCGCCCCGAGCGTGTATCTAAATCAAATAATGTACGGTAGAGAGTACGGCGAACAGAAGAGACTAAGCCTGACACATTTACCTCACCAAAAAGAAGGGCTGACAGTATGTCAGCCCTCTCGATTATAGCGGGTCTACTTTTAAGCAGGAAACCGCGTGTCGGAAACTCCCTTCAAGTACAGGACGCGTTTTCGCGCATTCTGGTCCGGCGATCGGACAACGCGTGCGGAACACACACCCCGAAGGCGGATTAATCGGGGACGGTAACTCACCTTCCAGCAGTTGGATAACCTTGTTCCTCTCCATATCAGGATCGGGAATTGGCACCGCTGACATTAGCGCTTTGGTATAGGGATGCAGCGGATTATGGTACACCTCGTCATAGGTCCCTAATTCCACCGCATGCCCGAGATACATCACCAGCACGCGATCGGAAATATGTTTAACCACTGCCAGGTCATGGGCAATGAAGATTAATGATAAACCCATCTCACGCTGTAATTGCTGCAACAGGTTAACAACCTGCGCCTGAATCGACACATCCAGCGCGGATACGGGCTCATCACAAATTATCAGCTTCGGCTCAAGGATCAACGCGCGGGCAATACCAATACGCTGGCACTGCCCACCGGAAAACTCGTGCGGATAGCGGTTAATCAGGTTAGGTAGTAACCCCACTTTCATCATCATCGCCTTTACGCGGTCACGAACTTCCTGCCCAGGCAGATTCGGGTGATAAGTCCTCAACGGTTCAGCGATAATTTCACCGATGGTCATACGCGGGTTTAGCGATGCCAGTGGATCCTGGAAAATCATCTGGATGTCACTGCGTACCGCCCGCCACTCATCGGGTTTCATGCCAAGCAAATCTTTGCCGAGCCAGGCGACTTTACCATCGGTCGCTTTTACCAGACCGATAATCGCACGCGCAAACGTCGATTTCCCGCAACCGGATTCCCCCACCACACCTAATGTTTCGCCCTCATACAGACGTAGTGTCACGCCATCAACGGCTTTCAGCGTTTTCGACGGTTGCCAGAACCACTGTTTACCATCTTTGATGTCGAAATGGACTTTCAGATCGGCAATTTCGAGGAGTACTTTTCGTTGTTCGGTTACCGCATTCATACCAGTTCCTCCACCGGTTTAAAGCAGGCACGCAGACGGCCCGGACTAAACTCTTCCAGTGGCGGAGCACTGCTACAGATTTCCATGGCATGCGGGCAACGGGGCTGGAACGGGCAGCCTTTCGGTAAACGCAACAGGTTCGGCGGATTACCCGGGATAGTCAGCATTTCTTCCCCTTCGGCATCCAGACGTGGGACGGCATTGAGCAGGCCAATCGAATACGGATGAACAGGCTTATAAAAGACATCGCGCGCACTACCATATTCCATCGTGCGTCCGGCATACATCACCAATACTTTGTCGCAAATACCGGCAACAACACCGAGGTCGTGGGTAATCATGATAATTGCGGTATTGAATTCACTTTTCAGCTCATTCAGCAGCGTCATGATTTGCGCCTGAACCGTAACATCCAGCGCAGTAGTGGGTTCATCGGCAATCAGTAACTTTGGCCTGCACAGTAGCGCCATGGCGATCATCACACGTTGACGCATACCGCCGGAGAATTCATGCGGGTACATTTTCATACGCTTACGCGCTTCCGGCATTTTCACCGCATCCAGCATTCTGACTGACTCTTCAAAGGCTTCTGCTTTGCTCATACCTTTGTGTAGCATCAGCACTTCCATTAACTGTTCGCCGACCCGCATATACGGATTCAGAGAGGTCATGGGGTCCTGGAAGATCATCGAGATTTGCTCGGCGCGCAGTTTGTTCAGCTCACGCTCCGGTAAGTTCAGGATCTCACGACCGTTGAATGTAGCAGAACCGCCAATACGGCCATTTGCGGCCAGCAGGCCCATCAAGGCAAATGCAGTCTGCGACTTACCTGAACCAGACTCACCAACGATACCCAGCGTTTCCCCGGCACGTAGTGAAAAGTTTAAATCGTTTACTGCAGTAACATCACCATCTGGGGTGGCAAACGTCACACGCAGATCGGTCACGTTCAGCAGTGCGTTAGCCTGTTGTTGCGCGAGCGGCGCGGTTGAGGTCTCAATTACGCTCATGGCGGCACTCCTTAACGGTCTTTCGGGTCGAGGGCATCACGCAAGCCATCGCCAATAAAGTTAAAACAGAATAGCGTCACCACCAGGAACCCTGCCGGGAACAGCAGTAACCATGGCGATACTTCCATCGAGTTGGCACCATCACTGAGCAATGCGCCCCAGCTACTTAGCGGCTCTTGTGTGCCAAGTCCCAGGAAGCTCAGGAACGATTCAAACAGGATCATGCTGGGAACCAGCAACGAGGCGTAGACCACCACTACACCCAGTACGTTTGGCACAATGTGGCGCACAACAATACGCACGGTAGACACCCCACCGACCTGGGCTGCTTCAATAAACTCTTTGCGCTTCAGGCTCAGCGTCTGGCCACGAACGATACGCGCCATGTCAAGCCAGGACACCATCCCAATCGCCACAAAGATCAGCAGAATGTTTTGCCCAAAGAAGGTGACCAACAGAATAACGAAGAACATGAACGGGAAGGAGTTAAGGATTTCCAGCAGACGCATCATCACGGAGTCGATTTTACCGCCCAGGTAACCCGATAGTGAACCGTACAGCGTGCCCACAATCACCGCCACCAGCGCCGCCGCAATCCCCACCATCAACGAGATCCGTCCTCCAATTGCCACCCGCACCAGCAGGTCACGACCGGATGAGTCAGTGCCAAAATAGTGCCCGGACTCCGTATCAGGCGCGCTGGACATCATGCCCCAGTCGGTATCGAAGTAGGTAAACTGCGACAACATTGGCGCCAGGGTCACAAACAGCGCAATAATCACCAGTACCACGAGGCTGGCTACTGCCGCCCGGTTATGCATAAAGCGTCGACGCGCGTCCTGCCACAGGCTACGGCCTTCGACCTCCAGCTTCTCACTGAAATTTTCCAGCGCTTCGCTGTTTTTCTTACTTAACATCATAGCGAGCTCCAGTATCAGTAACGGATTTTCGGGTCGATTACGGCATACAGCACATCGACAATCGCGTTAAACACGATGGTCAGCGCACCGACCAGAATAGTCAGGCTCAGTACCAGCGAGTAATCGCGGTTTAATGCGCCATTCACAAACAGCTGCCCAATACCCGGTAAACCATAGATAGTTTCAATAACCATCGAACCGGTAATGATGCCGACAAACGCGGGGCCCATATAGGACAACACCGGCAACAACGCAGGTTTTAACGCATGGCGGAAAATAATCCGTCGCATCGGTAACCCTTTAGCACGCGCGGTCCGAATAAAGTTAGAGTGCAGCACTTCAATCATCGAGCCGCGGGTAATACGCGCAATACTGGCAATGTAGGCCAGGGATAGCGCCACCATTGGCAGGATCATAAATTTCAGCGCCCCACCATTCCAGCCGCCACCGGGTAGCCATTTCAGTGTGATTGCAAATATCATGACTAATAAGGGAGCAACGACAAAACTGGGGATCACCACCCCGGTCATCGCCACCCCCATAACTGTGTAATCCCACCGCGTGTTTTGCTTCAACGCGGCGATTACGCCCGCACTGACGCCGATCACCACCGCCAGAATAAAGGCCGCAGCCCCCAGCTTCGCGGAAACCGGAAAGCTTGACGCGACCAGGTCATTAACGGTGTAGTCTTTATATTTAAAGGATGGCCCAAAATCACCGTGCGCCAGCTGTTTCAGATAGCTAAAGTACTGCGTTGAGATCGGGTCATTAAGATGGTATTTCGCTTCAATATTCGCCAGAACTTCTGGCGGTAACGCGCGCTCTCCGGTGAAAGGGCTACCCGGCGCGAGACGCATCATAAAGAATGAAATCGTAATAAGAATAAATAGCGTCGGAATCGCTTCCAGACAGCGGCGTAATATAAATTTCAACATTGCCCGTACCTTCTGGCGTGTGCCTTTATACCCGTCATACTTCAAGCTGCAGGTGCGTTGGCTTTACTCGCTCACGCCAGGAGCTTACTTAAGTAAGCTCCTGGCGTGAGCGAGTAAAGCCTTCCTGCAACGTGAATTATTTAGGGTATACCTCTCTTTGTCTAAAGAGGTATTTATAGTTCGAAGAAAAAGACACTGTGGGGCAAAAATGATTGCCCCACGTCTTGCCATTAATGCTTGATAATATACAAGTCTTTAACGTGGATATTATCCATCGGGTCTTTACCGGAGTATCCGCCTACCCAAGGTTTCACCAGACGGGCGTTAACGTAGTAGAACACCGGTACAATTGCAGAGTCTTTATCCAGCAGCTGTTCTGCTTGCGAATACAGTTCACTGCGCTGAGCATCATCAGTTGCTTTCAGGGTATCAGCAATCAACTTGTCAAATGCAGGGCTCTTATAGTGGACGGTGTTGTTGGAGCTGTCAGACAGCACCATATTCAGGAAAGACGTCGGTTCGTTATAATCCGCACACCAGCCTGCGCGTGAAACGTCATAGTTGCCCTGATGACGCGTATCGAGGAACGTCTTCCACTCCTGATTTTCCAGCTTCACGTTCGCACCCAGATTTTTCTTCCAGATGGATGCCGCAGCGATAGCCAGCTTCTTGTGCAGATCGGAGGTGTTATACAGCAGATCAAAGGTCAACGGTTTATCTGCGGTAAAACCAGCTTCGGCCAGCAGTTTTTTCGCTTCTTCGTTACGTTTTTCCTGTGACCACTTGAACCACTCTGGCTCAACCAGTTTAGCGCCATCAGTATATGGCGGGGTAAAGCTATAGGCAGGCAGATCGCCCTGGTTTTTCACTTTGTTGACGATAATGTCACGATCCAGCGCCAGCTTCAGGGCGGTACGAACACGAACATCGTTGAACGGTGCTTTTTGGTTGTTAATTTCGTAATAATAGGTGCACAGGTAAGGATCAACGTGAACTTCGTTCGGGATCTCTTTTTTCAGTTTCTGGAATAACTCAATCGGCATGTTGTTATAGGTCATGTCGATTTCACCGCTGCGATAGCGGTTCACGTCAGTCACTTCAGAAGAAATTGGCAGGTATGTAACCTGGTTAATAATGGTTTTCGCGTTGTCCCAGTAGTGGGTATTACGCTCAAGAACAATACGCTCGTTGACAACCCAGTCTTTCAGTTTATAAGAGCCGTTAGAAACGATGTTAGCGGGTTGGGTCCATTTTTCACCGAATTTTTCCACCACTGCTTTAGGCACAGGTGAAAGAGAGGAGTGCACAAGTAGTTTGTAGAAATAAGGAACAGGTTCGCTCAGAGTGACTTCAAAGGTATGGTCGTCAATCGCTTTTACACCGAGATCGGTAACTGGCTTCTTACCGGCGATGATGTCATCAATATTGACAATATGTCCGTACTGTAAATAGCTGGCGTACGGTGAAGCAGTATTAGGGTTCGCCAGACGTTGCCAGCTATAGACGAAATCTTGTGCGGTAACGGGCGTTCCATCAGACCATTTAGCGTCTTTACGCAGATGGAATGTCCAAACTTTAAAATCTTTATTTTCCCATTTATCAGCCACGCCCGGTGATGGTTTGCCATCAACGTCACTGATTAATAAACCTTCAAATAAATCACGGTTAATGTTGGATTCCGGTACACCTTCGATTTTATGCGGATCGAGTGACTGGACTTCCGAACCATTATTACGCACCAGAGTCTGCTTCTCAGCCAACTGTACGCCTGCTGGTACTACTGCTGCTGTAGCAACATTTCCAGCGATTAGCGCAGTTAGGATCCCCGCAGCTACTAAACTTTTTTTAGTGATGTTAGTCATTGTGTTTGTACTCCCTCATTATTATGGCTGGTTTTATAACCAGACTGTTAATCCTGTCAGGATCCCTGTACGGCACCGGAGATTTTCTACCGTCAGGTGTTTTTTTGTTTACTGCTCGCTATCACCGACTTTATTTATTCTGACGATTCGTTTGATCGCCTTGCGTCGATTATCTACGTGCCTCCCCTGCCGGAAGCACGCTATTATCCTGTTGAGAGAAACTAACTGAAAATGATTCTCATCAACGTGAAATCTTCTGCTAAATACCTGGCCGGAAAGTATCAAATGCGTTTCTTCACCGCCAATACATTTTACAGATTTGTTAACCAATTCTCTTTTATCGAAAAAAAACCGCACTAAAAAATCATCAAAAAAGCAATTTTTCAACAATAAAATCAATTAATTCAATGCATTGCATGAGACACCCAGTTCATCACCCTGTCCGGCATCGAAGAGACGTCAGAATGCACATAAATTTAACAATTGGTTATTAATTAGCACATTCATCTAAATTAGGTGCTGAAATAACTAATATCATTTCGATAATCCTTCAGCAAGCCCCAGAGTATGATGTTAATAAAATAACAATGCAGCCCTGTTTCATCTGTTCTGCGGAAAAGGTAATTGTGTTTAAAATCAATACATAAAAATGCAGTTGGCTATCATCATTTTTTAGTATTGCTATGCCACTTTTCAACTTTCGTGAGAAGTTTTACTGACAATGGAGGGAAACGGAGCCAGAGAGCAGCTCCGTTTATATTGAATGGGTGTATTCAGGCAAGTAAACCCGGGAAAATGGACTTGATACCGGTCACAATGAACTCAATACCCAACGCCATGAGTAACAACCCCATAATACGCGTAATGACGTTGATGCCGGTTTGTCCCAACAGGCGAACCAGCCATGGCGCCATTCGAAACAATCCCCAACAGCACAGCGCAAACAGCGCAATTGCCACGAAAAAACCAAACAGATTAATGGCACTATGATAACGCGTGCCCCAGACGATCGTTGAGCTTATTGCCCCCGGCCCCGCCATTAACGGCAGCGCTAACGGGACAACGCCAATGCTCTCGCGTATTGCCGTCTCCGACTTTTCCTGCTTGTTTTGCTTATCTTCCCCAAGTTTTCCGCTGATCATCGACATCGCGATAGTCACGACCAGGATACCACCAGCAATCCTGAACGAATCAATTGAGATGCCAAACAATTGCAGAATTCCATCCCCCAGAAACAGAGAGGTCCACAGAATGATAGCAACCGACAGGTTTGCCGTAAGGTTGGTTTTATTGCGTGCGGCAGCGGTCTGGTAGCTGGTCATGCTGATAAAGACAGGGATGATCCCTACCGGATTGACCAGGGCAAATAACCCGATGAAAAATTTAAAATAAACAGGGAAATCGAATAGCGTATGGATCACGGTTAGCTCCGAAGCGTTAGCCGGATAAAATGAGTCATAAAAATTGATGAAATCCGCGCTGAAGATACGCCTTTTGTCAGCATACTTCACCTGCTATCTGCGTATATCTACGTAAATACGCTACCATTACTCAGTGTTATTAATATG
>NZ_JANEWJ010000043.1:0-32696 GCF_028069755.1 Citrobacter sp. Igbk 16
CCGATCGTTCGTGGTTCTGCTCTGAAAGCGCTGGAAGGCGAAGCAGAGTGGGAAGCGAAAATCATCGAACTGGCTGGCTTCCTGGATTCTTACATCCCGGAACCAGAGCGTGCGATTGACAAGCCGTTCCTGCTGCCTATCGAAGACGTATTCTCCATCTCCGGTCGTGGTACCGTTGTTACCGGTCGTGTAGAACGCGGTATCATCAAAGTTGGTGAAGAAGTTGAAATCGTTGGTATCAAAGAGACTGCCAAGTCTACCTGTACTGGCGTTGAAATGTTCCGCAAACTGCTGGACGAAGGCCGTGCTGGTGAGAACGTTGGTGTTCTGCTGCGTGGTATCAAACGTGAAGAAATCGAACGTGGTCAGGTACTGGCTAAGCCGGGCTCTATCAAGCCGCACACCAAGTTCGAATCTGAAGTTTATATCCTGTCCAAAGACGAAGGCGGCCGTCATACTCCGTTCTTCAAAGGCTACCGTCCGCAGTTCTACTTCCGTACTACTGACGTGACGGGTACCATCGAACTGCCGGAAGGCGTAGAGATGGTAATGCCGGGCGACAACATCAAAATGGTTGTTACCCTGATCCACCCGATCGCGATGGACGACGGTCTGCGTTTCGCAATCCGTGAAGGCGGCCGTACCGTTGGCGCGGGCGTTGTTGCCAAAGTAATGAGCTAATTGCCGATAACATTTGACGCAATGCGCAATAAAAGGGCATCATTTGATGCCCTTTTTGCACGCTTTCACACCAGAACCTGGCTCATCAGTGATTTTTTTTGTCATAATCATTGCTGAGACAGGCTCTGAAGAGGGCGTTTAGTCCGAAACGCACCTGAGCATTTCGGTTTGGATCGCCTCGCTTACGCGGGGTGAAAATGTTTGTAGATACTTCTGACAGGTTGGTTTATGAGTGCGAATACCGAAGCTCAAGGAAGCGGGCGCGGCCTGGAAGCGATGAAGTGGGTTGTTGTCGCTGTATTGCTGCTTGTAGCTATCGTTGGCAACTACCTCTATCGTGACATGATGCTGCCGCTGCGTGCGCTGGCCGTAGTGATTCTGATTGCCGCAGCGGGTGGTGTCGCGCTGTTGACTACAAAAGGTAAAGCGACCGTTGCTTTTGCCCGTGAAGCGAGAACCGAAGTCCGTAAGGTCATTTGGCCAACTCGCCAGGAAACGCTGCACACCACGCTGATCGTTGCTGCGGTCACTGCGGTAATGTCACTGATCCTGTGGGGACTGGATGGTATTCTGGTTCGCCTGGTATCCTTTATCACTGGCCTGAGGTTCTAAGATGTCTGAAGCCCCTAAAAAGCGCTGGTACGTCGTTCAGGCGTTTTCCGGTTTTGAAGGCCGCGTAGCGACCTCGCTGCGTGAGTATATCAAGTTACAAAATATGGAAGAGTTGTTTGGTGAAGTCATGGTACCGACCGAAGAAGTGGTCGAAATCCGTGGCGGCCAGCGTCGCAAAAGCGAGCGTAAATTCTTCCCGGGCTATGTACTGGTCCAGATGGTAATGAATGATGCAAGCTGGCACCTGGTGCGTAGCGTGCCGCGTGTGATGGGCTTTATCGGCGGTACATCTGACCGTCCGGCACCTATCAGCGACAAAGAAGTTGATGCGATCATGAACCGCTTGCAGCAGGTTGGTGATAAGCCACGTCCGAAAACGATGTTTGAGCCAGGTGAAATGGTTCGTGTTAGCGACGGTCCGTTCGCTGACTTTAACGGTGTGGTTGAAGAAGTGGATTACGAGAAGTCTCGTCTGAAAGTTTCCGTGTCTATCTTCGGTCGTGCGACTCCAGTTGAACTGGACTTCGCTCAGGTTGAAAAAGCCTAACACGTCGATCAAAAAAGCGACGATTTAATCGTTGCACAAGGCGCGAGATTGGAATACAATTTCGCGCCTTTTGTTTTTATGGATTCTGTCCGTAAAACGAATTTAATCACGGGGAGCCTCCTTGAGGCGCTATAACCCAACTAGAGGAATTTAGAATGGCTAAGAAAGTCCAAGCCTATGTCAAGCTGCAGGTTGCAGCTGGTATGGCTAACCCGAGCCCGCCGGTAGGTCCAGCACTGGGTCAACAAGGCGTGAACATCATGGAATTCTGCAAAGCGTTCAACGCAAAAACTGATTCCATGGAAAAAGGTCTGCCGATTCCGGTTGTTATCACCGTTTACGCTGACCGTTCTTTCACTTTCGTTACCAAAACGCCTCCGGCAGCAGTACTGCTGAAGAAAGCGGCTGGTATCAAGTCTGGTTCCGGTAAGCCGAACAAAGACAAAGTGGGTAAAATTTCCCGCGCTCAGCTGCAGGAAATCGCGCAGACCAAAGCTGCCGACATGACTGGTTCCGACATTGAAGCGATGACTCGCTCCATCGAAGGTACTGCACGTTCCATGGGCCTGGTAGTGGAGGACTAAGAAATGGCTAAACTGACCAAGCGCATGTCCGTGATCCGTGACAAAGTTGATGCTACTAAACAGTACGATATCAACGAAGCTATCGCTCTGCTGAAAGAGCTGGCCACTGCTAAATTCGTAGAAAGCGTAGACGTTGCCGTTAACCTCGGCATCGACGCACGTAAATCTGACCAGAACGTACGTGGTGCAACTGTACTGCCACACGGTACTGGCCGTTCCGTTCGCGTAGCCGTATTTACCCAGGGCGCAAACGCTGAAGCTGCTAAAGCTGCAGGCGCTGAGCTGGTAGGTATGGAAGATCTGGCTGACCAGATCAAAAAAGGCGAAATGAACTTTGACGTTGTTATTGCTTCCCCGGATGCAATGCGCGTTGTTGGCCAGCTGGGCCAGGTTCTGGGTCCGCGTGGCCTGATGCCAAACCCGAAAGTTGGTACTGTAACGCCGAACGTTGCTGAAGCCGTTAAGAACGCTAAAGCAGGTCAGGTTCGTTACCGTAACGACAAAAACGGCATCATTCACACTACCATCGGTAAAGTGGATTTTGACGCTGACAAACTGAAAGAAAACCTGGAAGCTCTGCTGGTTGCGCTGAAAAAAGCTAAACCGACTCAGGCTAAAGGCGTGTACATCAAGAAAGTTAGCATCTCCACCACCATGGGTGCTGGTGTTGCCGTTGATCAGGCTGGTCTGAGCGCGTCTGCGAACGTCTAAGATTAGCTTTACGTGGGCGGTGATTTTGTCTACAATCTTACCCCCACGTTTCTGTTGAAATAAACAGAACTCTATGCGAGTCATCTGAATTGTAGCAAGGCAGCAATTGAGTGAATCGCCGGTCATGTAGTTAACTACATGACCGGTGTGAGCGAGAGCAGCTAACGCGACTACAGTTCAAAGGACGAAGTCATAGACAAGATTTGTTCGTTGGAGCCTGGCCTATCCAGGCCTCCGTCGAAGACCGCAGGTGTTTCGTCAGAAACTTAATGCCCTGCGTAGACGGTGACAGAACGCTAAGATTATTTCTGATACTCTGGCTTGTTTCTGCTCACCGTATTTAGACGCTCTCTCCGTTGGGGGGAGTGAAGTGAGTTCCGGAACATGAGTTCCGGCAAACATCCAGGAGCAAAGCTAATGGCTTTAAATCTTCAAGACAAACAAGCGATTGTTGCTGAAGTCAGCGAAGTAGCCAAAGGCGCGCTGTCTGCAGTAGTTGCGGATTCCCGTGGCGTAACTGTAGATAAAATGACTGAACTGCGTAAAGCAGGTCGTGAAGCTGGCGTATACATGCGTGTTGTTCGTAACACCCTGCTGCGCCGCGTCGTTGAAGGTACTCAGTTCGAGTGCCTGAAAGACACGTTTGTTGGTCCGACCCTGATTGCATACTCTATGGAACACCCGGGCGCTGCTGCTCGTCTGTTCAAAGAGTTCGCGAAAGCGAATGCAAAATTTGAGGTCAAAGCCGCAGCCTTTGAAGGTGAATTGATCCCGGCATCGCAAATCGATCGCCTGGCAACTCTGCCGACCTACGAAGAAGCAATTGCACGCCTGATGGCAACCATGAAAGAAGCTTCGGCTGGCAAACTGGTTCGTACTCTGGCTGCTGTACGCGATGCGAAAGAAGCTGCTTAATCGCAGTTATCTTACTCAAGCATCTGCTTACGTATAAACTTATTCTGATTTTCAGGAACAATTTAAATGTCTATCACTAAAGATCAAATCATTGAAGCAGTATCCGCTATGTCCGTAATGGACGTTGTAGAACTGATTTCTGCAATGGAAGAAAAATTCGGTGTTTCCGCTGCTGCTGCTGTAGCTGTAGCTGCTGGCCCGGCTGAAGCTGCTGAAGAAAAAACTGAATTCGACGTAATTCTGAAAGCTGCTGGCGCTAACAAAGTTGCTGTTATCAAAGCAGTACGTGGCGCAACTGGCCTGGGTCTGAAAGAAGCTAAAGACCTGGTAGAATCTGCTCCGGCTGCCCTGAAAGAAGGCATCAGCAAAGACGACGCAGAAGCACTGAAAAAATCTCTGGAAGAAGCTGGCGCTGAAGTTGAAGTTAAATAAGCCAACTTTTCTGGTTGCAGCCTAAGAAATTAGGCTGATGGCTGGTGACTTTTTAGTCACCAGCCTTTTTGCGCTGTAAGGCGCCAGTAGCATTTCACACTGTTTGACTACTGCTGTGCCTTTCAATGCTTGTTTCTATCGACGCCTTAATATACTGCGACAGAGCGTCAGTTCTGTGTAAATCGCAATGAAATGGTTTAAGCGTGATAGCAACAGGCATTGCGGAAAGTATTCGATTTTCCGGTCAACAAAATAGTGTTGCACAAACTGTCCCTTCGTCGGACAGATGGGTCGACTTGTCAGCGAGCTGAGGAACCCTAATGGTTTACTCCTATACCGAGAAAAAACGTATTCGTAAGGATTTTGGTAAACGTCCACAAGTGTTGGACATACCTTATCTCCTTTCTATCCAGCTTGACTCGTTTCAGAAGTTCATCGAGCAAGATCCTGAAGGGCAGTATGGTCTGGAAGCAGCTTTCCGTTCCGTTTTCCCGATTCAGAGCTACAGCGGTAATTCCGAGCTGCAATACGTCAGCTACCGCCTTGGCGAACCGGTGTTTGACGTTCAGGAATGTCAGATCCGTGGCGTGACCTATTCCGCACCGCTGCGCGTAAAACTGCGTCTGGTGATCTACGAGCGCGAAGCGCCGGAAGGCACCGTAAAAGACATTAAAGAACAAGAAGTCTACATGGGCGAAATTCCGCTCATGACTGACAACGGTACCTTTGTTATCAACGGTACTGAGCGTGTTATCGTTTCTCAGCTGCACCGTAGTCCTGGCGTCTTCTTTGACTCCGACAAAGGTAAAACCCACTCTTCGGGTAAAGTGCTGTATAACGCGCGCATCATTCCTTACCGTGGTTCCTGGCTGGACTTCGAATTCGATCCGAAGGACAACCTGTTCGTACGTATTGACCGTCGCCGCAAACTGCCAGCGACCATTATTCTGCGTGCACTGAACTACACCACTGAGCAGATTCTGGATCTGTTCTTTGAGAAAGTTGTCTTTGAAATTCGCGACAACAAGCTGCAGATGGAACTGGTGCCGGAACGCCTGCGTGGTGAAACCGCCTCCTTTGACATTGAAGCTAACGGCAAAGTCTACGTCGAAAAAGGTCGTCGCATCACTGCGCGCCACATTCGCCAACTGGAAAAAGACGATATCAAGCATATCGAAGTTCCGGTTGAGTACATTGCGGGTAAAGTTGCGGCTAAAGACTACGTTGACGAATCCACTGGCGAGCTGATCTGCGCAGCTAACATGGAGCTGAGCCTGGATCTGCTGGCTAAGCTGAGCCAGTCTGGTCACAAGCGTATCGAAACGCTGTTCACTAACGATCTGGACCACGGTCCGTACATTTCTGAAACTGTACGTGTCGACCCAACCAACGATCGTCTGAGCGCACTGGTAGAAATCTACCGTATGATGCGTCCTGGTGAGCCGCCGACACGCGAAGCTGCTGAAAGTCTGTTCGAGAACCTGTTCTTCTCCGAAGACCGCTATGACCTGTCTGCGGTTGGTCGTATGAAGTTCAACCGTTCTCTGCTGCGCGACGAAATCGAAGGTTCCGGTATCCTGAGCAAAGACGACATCATTGAAGTGATGAAGAAGCTCATCGATATCCGTAACGGTAAAGGCGAAGTCGATGATATCGACCACCTTGGCAACCGTCGCATCCGTTCCGTAGGCGAAATGGCGGAAAACCAATTCCGCGTTGGCCTGGTACGTGTTGAGCGTGCGGTGAAAGAGCGTCTGTCTCTGGGCGATCTGGATACCCTGATGCCTCAGGATATGATCAACGCCAAGCCGATTTCTGCAGCAGTGAAAGAGTTCTTCGGTTCCAGCCAGCTGTCTCAGTTTATGGACCAGAACAACCCGCTGTCTGAGATTACGCACAAACGTCGTATCTCCGCACTCGGCCCAGGCGGTCTGACCCGTGAACGCGCAGGCTTCGAAGTTCGAGACGTACACCCGACTCACTACGGTCGCGTATGTCCAATCGAAACGCCTGAAGGTCCGAACATCGGTCTGATCAACTCCCTGTCCGTGTATGCACAGACTAACGAATACGGCTTCCTTGAGACTCCGTATCGTAAAGTAACCGACGGTGTTGTAACTGACGAAATTCATTACCTGTCTGCTATTGAAGAAGGCAACTACGTTATCGCTCAGGCGAACTCCAACTTGGATGACGAAGGCCACTTTGTAGAAGATCTGGTTACCTGCCGTAGCAAAGGCGAATCCAGCTTGTTCAGCCGCGACCAGGTTGACTACATGGACGTATCCACCCAGCAGGTGGTTTCCGTCGGTGCGTCCCTGATCCCGTTCCTGGAACACGATGACGCCAACCGTGCATTGATGGGTGCGAACATGCAACGTCAGGCGGTTCCGACTCTGCGTGCTGATAAGCCGCTGGTTGGTACCGGTATGGAACGTGCTGTTGCCGTTGACTCCGGTGTTACTGCAGTTGCTAAGCGTGGCGGTACTGTTCAGTACGTGGATGCTTCCCGTATCGTTATCAAAGTTAACGAAGACGAGATGTACCCGGGCGAAGCAGGTATCGACATCTATAACCTGACCAAATATACCCGTTCTAACCAGAACACCTGTATCAACCAGATGCCATGTGTGTCTCTGGGCGAACCGGTTGAACGTGGTGATGTGCTGGCTGACGGTCCGTCCACCGACCTCGGTGAACTGGCACTGGGTCAGAATATGCGCGTGGCATTCATGCCATGGAACGGTTACAACTTCGAAGACTCCATCCTCGTATCCGAGCGTGTTGTCCAGGAAGACCGTTTCACCACCATCCACATTCAGGAACTGGCCTGTGTGTCCCGTGACACCAAGCTGGGGCCGGAAGAGATCACCGCTGACATCCCGAACGTGGGTGAAGCTGCACTCTCCAAACTGGATGAATCCGGTATCGTTTACATTGGTGCGGAAGTCACCGGTGGCGACATTCTGGTTGGTAAGGTAACGCCGAAAGGTGAAACCCAACTGACGCCAGAAGAGAAGCTGCTGCGTGCAATCTTCGGTGAGAAAGCGTCTGACGTTAAAGACTCTTCTCTGCGCGTGCCAAACGGTGTTTCCGGTACGATTATCGACGTTCAGGTCTTTACTCGCGATGGCGTAGAAAAAGACAAACGTGCGCTGGAAATCGAAGAAATGCAGCTGAAGCAGGCTAAGAAAGACCTGTCTGAAGAACTGCAGATCCTCGAAGCTGGCCTGTTCAGCCGTATCTACGCTGTGCTGGTTGCCGGTGGTGTTGAAGCTGAGAAGCTCGACAAACTGCCACGCGATCGCTGGCTGGAACTCGGCCTGACCGACGAAGAGAAACAAAATCAGCTGGAACAGCTGGCTGAGCAGTACGACGAACTGAAACACGAGTTCGAGAAAAAACTCGAAGCGAAACGCCGTAAAATCACACAGGGCGACGATCTGGCACCGGGCGTGCTGAAGATTGTTAAGGTTTATCTGGCGGTTAAACGTCGGATCCAGCCTGGTGATAAAATGGCAGGTCGTCACGGTAACAAGGGTGTAATTTCTAAGATCAACCCGATCGAAGATATGCCACATGATGCTAACGGTACGCCGGTAGACATCGTACTGAACCCGCTGGGCGTACCATCGCGTATGAACATCGGTCAGATCCTTGAAACCCACCTGGGTATGGCTGCGAAAGGTATCGGCGATAAGATCAACGCCATGCTGAAACAGCAGCAGGAAGTCGCGAAACTGCGCGAATTCATCCAGCGTGCTTACGATCTGGGTTCAGATGTTCGTCAGAAAGTTGACCTGAATACCTTCAGCGATGAAGAAGTTCTGCGTCTGGCTGAAAACCTGAAAAAAGGTATGCCGATCGCAACGCCGGTGTTCGACGGTGCGAAAGAGTCTGAAATCAAGGAACTGTTACAGCTGGGTGGCCTGCCGACTTCCGGTCAGATCACACTGTTCGACGGTCGTACCGGTGAGCAGTTCGAGCGCCAGGTTACCGTTGGCTACATGTACATGCTGAAACTGAACCACCTGGTTGATGACAAGATGCATGCGCGTTCTACCGGTTCTTACAGCCTGGTTACTCAGCAGCCGCTGGGTGGTAAGGCGCAGTTCGGTGGTCAGCGCTTCGGGGAGATGGAAGTGTGGGCGCTTGAAGCATATGGCGCAGCATACACCCTGCAGGAAATGCTCACCGTTAAGTCTGATGACGTGAACGGTCGTACTAAGATGTATAAGAACATCGTGGACGGCAACCATCAGATGGAACCAGGCATGCCAGAATCCTTCAACGTACTGTTGAAAGAGATTCGTTCGCTGGGTATCAACATCGAGCTGGAAGACGAGTAACTCTCGATCAAACAGGTCACTGGTGCTGGCTTAACCGCCAGCGCCAGATTGTGCTAACTCCGACGGGAGCAAATCCGTGAAAGATTTATTAAAGTTTCTGAAAGCGCAGACTAAAACCGAAGAGTTTGATGCGATCAAAATTGCGCTGGCCTCGCCAGACATGATCCGTTCATGGTCTTTCGGTGAAGTTAAGAAGCCGGAAACCATTAACTACCGTACGTTCAAACCTGAGCGTGACGGCCTTTTCTGCGCCCGTATCTTTGGGCCGGTAAAAGACTATGAGTGCCTGTGCGGTAAGTACAAGCGCCTGAAACACCGTGGTGTGATCTGTGAGAAGTGCGGCGTTGAAGTGACCCAGACTAAAGTACGCCGTGAGCGTATGGGCCACATCGAGCTGGCGTCTCCGACTGCTCACATCTGGTTCCTGAAATCTCTGCCGTCCCGTATCGGTCTGCTGCTCGATATGCCACTGCGCGATATCGAACGCGTACTGTACTTCGAATCTTATGTTGTTATCGAAGGCGGTATGACTAACCTGGAACGTCAACAGATCCTGACTGAAGAGCAGTATCTGGACGCGCTGGAAGAGTTCGGTGACGAATTCGACGCGAAGATGGGTGCGGAAGCCATCCAGGCCCTGCTGAAGAGCATGGATCTGGAGCAAGAGTGTGAAACTCTGCGCGAAGAGCTGAACGAAACCAACTCCGAAACCAAGCGTAAGAAGCTGACCAAGCGTATCAAACTGCTGGAAGCATTCGTACAGTCTGGCAACAAGCCAGAGTGGATGATCCTGACCGTTCTGCCGGTTCTGCCGCCAGATCTGCGTCCGCTGGTTCCGCTGGATGGTGGTCGTTTCGCAACCTCAGATCTGAACGATCTGTATCGTCGCGTGATCAACCGTAACAACCGTCTGAAACGTCTGCTGGATCTGGCTGCGCCGGACATCATCGTACGCAACGAAAAACGTATGCTGCAGGAAGCGGTCGACGCCCTGCTGGATAACGGTCGTCGCGGTCGTGCGATCACCGGTTCTAACAAACGTCCTCTGAAATCTTTGGCCGATATGATCAAAGGTAAGCAGGGTCGTTTCCGTCAGAACCTGCTCGGTAAGCGTGTTGACTACTCCGGTCGTTCTGTAATCACCGTAGGTCCATACCTTCGTCTGCATCAGTGCGGTCTGCCGAAGAAAATGGCACTGGAACTGTTCAAACCGTTCATCTACGGCAAACTGGAACTGCGTGGCCTCGCCACCACCATCAAAGCCGCTAAGAAAATGGTTGAGCGTGAAGAAGCTGTCGTTTGGGATATCCTGGACGAAGTTATCCGCGAACACCCGGTACTGCTGAACCGTGCACCAACACTGCACCGTCTGGGTATCCAGGCATTTGAACCGGTACTGATCGAAGGTAAAGCTATCCAGCTGCACCCGCTGGTTTGTGCGGCATATAACGCCGACTTCGATGGTGACCAGATGGCTGTTCACGTACCGCTGACGCTGGAAGCCCAGCTCGAAGCGCGTGCGCTGATGATGTCTACCAACAACATCCTGTCCCCAGCGAACGGCGAACCAATCATCGTTCCGTCTCAGGATGTTGTATTGGGTCTGTACTACATGACCCGTGACTGTGTTAACGCCAAAGGCGAAGGCATGGTGCTGACTGGCCCGAAAGAAGCTGAGCGTATTTATCGCGCAGGTCTGGCCTCTCTGCATGCGCGCGTTAAAGTGCGTATCACCGAATACGAAAAAGATGAAAACGGCGAATTCGTTGCGAAAACCAGCCTGAAAGACACGACCGTTGGCCGTGCCATTCTGTGGATGATCGTACCGAAAGGTCTGCCTTTCTCCATCGTCAACCAGGCGCTGGGCAAGAAAGCTATCTCCAAAATGCTGAACACCTGTTACCGCATTCTGGGCCTGAAGCCGACCGTTATCTTCGCTGACCAGACAATGTACACCGGCTTTGCTTATGCAGCGCGTTCAGGTGCATCTGTTGGTATTGATGACATGGTCATCCCAGAGAAGAAACATGAGATCATCTCTGAAGCAGAAGCTGAAGTTGCTGAGATCCAGGAGCAGTTCCAGTCTGGTCTGGTAACCGCGGGCGAACGCTATAACAAAGTTATCGATATCTGGGCTGCGGCGAACGATCGTGTATCCAAAGCGATGATGGATAACCTGCAAACTGAAACCGTTATTAACCGTGACGGCGTAGAAGAGCAGCAGGTTTCCTTCAACAGCATCTACATGATGGCCGACTCCGGTGCGCGTGGTTCTGCAGCACAGATTCGTCAGCTGGCAGGTATGCGTGGTCTGATGGCGAAGCCAGATGGCTCCATCATCGAAACGCCAATCACCGCGAACTTCCGTGAAGGTCTGAACGTACTCCAGTACTTCATCTCCACGCACGGTGCGCGTAAAGGTCTGGCGGATACCGCACTGAAAACAGCGAACTCCGGTTATCTGACTCGTCGTCTGGTTGACGTCGCGCAGGATCTGGTCGTTACTGAAGACGATTGTGGCACGCTGGAAGGCATCACCATGACCCCGGTTATCGAGGGTGGTGACGTTAAAGAGCCGCTGCGCGATCGCGTTCTGGGTCGTGTGACTGCTGAAGACGTTCTGAAGCCGGGTACGGCGGATATTCTGGTTCCTCGCAATACGCTGCTGCACGAACAGTGGTGTGACCTGCTGGAAGAGAACTCCGTTGACTCCGTCAAGGTACGTTCCGTTGTATCCTGTGACACCGACTTTGGTGTATGTGCGCACTGCTACGGTCGTGACCTGGCGCGTGGCCACATCATCAACAAAGGTGAAGCAATCGGTGTTATCGCGGCACAGTCCATCGGTGAACCGGGTACACAGCTGACAATGCGTACGTTCCACATCGGTGGTGCGGCATCTCGTGCGGCTGCTGAATCCAGCATCCAGGTGAAAAACAAAGGTAGCATCCGTCTGAGCAATGCGAAGTCGGTTGTGAACTCCAGCGGTAAACTGGTTATCACCTCACGTAACACCGAACTGAAACTGATCGACGAATTCGGCCGTACCAAAGAAAGCTATAAAGTGCCTTACGGCTCTGTTATGGCGAAAGGTGATGGCGAACAGGTTGCTGGCGGCGAAACCGTAGCAAACTGGGATCCGCATACCATGCCGGTTATCACCGAAGTGAGTGGTTTCGTCCGCTTCACCGACATGATCGACGGCCAGACCATTACTCGTCAGACCGACGAGCTGACCGGTCTGTCTTCGCTGGTGGTTCTGGATTCTGCAGAGCGTACTGCGGGTGGTAAAGACCTGCGTCCGGCACTGAAAATTGTTGATGCTCAGGGCAACGACGTTCTGATCCCCGGCACCGATATGCCTGCTCAGTACTTCCTGCCGGGTAAAGCGATTGTTCAGCTGGAAGATGGCGTACAGATCAGTTCTGGTGACACCCTGGCGCGTGTTCCGCAGGAATCCGGCGGTACCAAGGATATCACCGGTGGTCTGCCTCGCGTTGCGGATCTGTTCGAAGCCCGTCGTCCGAAAGAGCCGGCTATCCTGGCAGAAATCAGCGGCATCATTTCCTTCGGTAAAGAAACCAAAGGGAAACGTCGTCTGGTTATCACTCCGGTAGATGGCAGCGAACCGTACGAAGAGATGATTCCGAAATGGCGTCAGCTCAACGTGTTCGAAGGTGAACGTGTAGAACGTGGTGACGTAGTTTCCGACGGTCCGGAAGCGCCGCACGATATCCTGCGTCTGCGTGGTGTGCATGCTGTAACTCGTTACATCGTTAACGAAGTTCAGGACGTATACCGTCTGCAGGGTGTTAAGATTAACGATAAACACATCGAAGTTATCGTTCGTCAGATGCTGCGTAAAGCCACCATCGAAAATGCGGGTAGCTCCGACTTCCTCGAAGGCGAGCAGGTTGAATACTCTCGCGTCAAGATCGCTAACCGCGAGCTGGAAGCGAACGGCAAAGTGGGTGCAACATTCTCCCGCGATCTGCTGGGTATTACCAAAGCGTCTCTGGCAACCGAGTCCTTCATCTCTGCAGCATCGTTCCAGGAAACCACGCGTGTCCTGACCGAAGCGGCCGTTGCGGGCAAACGTGATGAACTGCGCGGTCTGAAAGAGAACGTCATCGTGGGTCGTCTGATCCCGGCTGGTACCGGTTATGCGTACCACCAGGATCGTATGCGCCGCCGCGCAGCAGGCGAACTGCCAGCTGCACCGCAGGTCACTGCTGAAGATGCTTCTGCCAGCCTGGCAGAGCTGTTGAACGCAGGTCTGGGCGGTTCTGATAACGATTAATCGTTGTTGACCCTAATAAAAAAACCCGCTTCGGCGGGTTTTTTTATATCTATGTTTATGCCTGGCGGCGCTGCGCTTATCAGGCCTAAGAAGCCATTCGGTAGCACCATTAATTTACTGGCGGTAAGCGCCGATAAAGTTCAATCATGTCGCCCGCCAGATCCTGAATCACCATCGCGTTCATCAAATGGTCCTGCGAATGGACGGTGATGAGATTGACCGGTAACTTTCCCGTACCTTCGTCTATACCGATAAGTTGGGTCTGAATTTTATGCGCTTGTTTAACGAACTCGCGTGATTCCGTCATCGCTTGTTCTGCACCCGTGAAATCACCTTTACGCGCCAGTTGCAGCGCTGTGAGGGCCTGGCTGCGGGCAGCACCCGCATTCACGAGTAATTCCATGATGATTGTTTCTAACTCTTCCATGCCATTACTCCAGTAACTTCAGTGCTTTATCCAGTACGGCATCACCTTTCATCATGCCGTAATCCATCATATCGATAACGGCGACCTTTTTGCCTAGCGGGTCGGCAAGCGCCTGAAGTTTGGCCTGTTCATACTTAACCTGCGGACCGAGTAAAACAATATCTGCAGTGGCGATATTTTCTTCAAATTCAGCCACCGGGACTGCTTTGATAGCCACATCGACGCCTTTTTTCTGGGCGGCATCTTTCATCCTTTGCACCAGCATGCTGGTGGACATCCCAGCGGCACAGCATAAAACGATGTTTTTCATAGTGAGTCTCGATCAACGGGTATTTATTGATAATTATCTCGTGCGGGCAACAGCAACAACCGCTTTGCGACGATTGTGTGTCTGGCATCACAAAGAAATGCCATTTTTTCTGAAACCGGTTACAAGCGGGGCTCTGGCCGGCCTGGTCTGACCCAAAAAGCAGTTTTTCCCATAGTGTTCAGGCGTAGATATTAATAATTACTGTCAATAAAGACATGTTATTAAAAACAGTATTGACACTGTTTTTTAAACCCGTATGTTAATACTTAACAGCGGAGAAATAGTCATTTGCTGTTAAATTAGTAAGTGTTAGTAGCGTTTGATAGGGGGTTGCGATAAGGGCCACGAAATATTCTGTTGTATGGGGTAGTCGATGCTGAAGTTATTATCTTTGCACATCGACAATGTTTTCAGGCTCTGTAGTTGATTTATCTAATCGCAAAGTAGTAAAGAAAGTGCGACGATGTAAGGCCATGATTTAATAGTTAATGTTGGCAGGTTTCTTTTATAAGAGCTTGCAAGGGAAGCAAGGCCACGCATCAAAGAGTATATGTCGCAAGGGGAAGTGTACTTGTTTAGGTCGCCATTCTTGAGTTTTATTATCAAGTTGGCTGGGTTTATTTAACGATAAATAGAGGAAAGTGTTAGTTAGTATCAGCATCCAATATTATCTGTGATAAACGTGTACATTTAAAATGTAGTATCAACAGCAGTACAAAATTGTTAAGTCTATTAATGTTAAATCTGAAGTTTGTAGTAACTTAAAGCCCTGGCTGCAACGGTCAGGGCTTTTATTATTTATACATCAATACGTTACCTTTCCGCACAGACGCACTGGCTCAACATTTCACCTGTTGATGGATATTAAATAAATTAATGCTTGCATAATGATTAGAAGCAAGTCTACTATAATGGCATCGGTTTGGAACACAGACCTTATGTAAGCAGTTTTAGTAAAGCAGTTCTCAGTTCAAGCGTTATCCTCAGATACTCTTCATCGTGAGCCTCCTCCTAAGTGCCCCATAAGTTAATTTCTGCAAAACAGGCCATCTTCGCTGCATAAGCGGCTCAAAACATGAAAGGAAGTATCTATGTCTAACAAAATGACTGGTTTAGTAAAATGGTTTAACCCTGAGAAAGGCTTTGGCTTTATCACTCCTCAGGACGGTGGCAAAGATGTATTTGTGCATTTTTCAGCCATCCAGAGCAACGATTTTAAAACCTTAGACGAAGGTCAAAAAGTGGAATTCTCTGTTGAGAACGGCGCTAAAGGTCCGTCTGCTGTTAACGTTATCGCGCTGTAATTGCCGATAATCCCACGAGCACTTGCGATAGCGATGAAGGCCAGAGCCTGAGCAGATAAGTGTCAGTGAATAAAAAACCCGCGTAAGCGGGTTTTTTCGTTTATGCGGTCTCCTCAGATTTACGACACCTGAGACGTCCTTCCCAGATAACTGTCCCAGTCTTTCCACACGGGTTGTAATCCCTGTGCAATCAATGCGTCAGCGACAGTTTCCGGGCGACGATCGTCGTGCGGAGAGAACTGTTCCAGTTCAGGATGGTTATCAGCATACCCACCGGGTTGCGTTTTCGAGAAAGCACTGACGTTGTTGATCGCCAGCGGGATCACATGGTCACGGAACCACGGAGACTCACGGGTGGAAAGCGACAGTTCAATTTCCGGCGACAGCAAGCGAAATGCACAAATGATTTGCACCAACTGGCGTTCATCCATAATTGACGCTGGCTCTACACCTCCGGTACACGGACGTAGTCTCGGGAAGGAGATGGAGTAACGACTCTGCCAGTAATGTTGCTGCATCCACAGCAAATGCTCGGCGACCATATAACAATCAACCCGCCAGCTATCGGACAAACCAATCAACGCTCCCAGGCCGATTTTATCGATGCCAGCGCGCCCCAGTCTGTCTGGCGTGTCCAGCCTCCAGAAGAAATCCTGTTTTTTCCCTTTCAGATGGTGCCGGGCATAAACTGCTTCATGGTAGCTCTCCTGATACACCATTACTCCATCCAGTCCCAGCGCCTTCAGTTCCGCATATTCAGCCTCTGACAGCGGCTGTACTTCCATCTGTAATGAGGCGAACTGGCGGCGAATAGCGGGTAAATGGCGACGAAAGTAATCCATACCGACTTTGGCCTGATGTTCGCCAGTGACCAACAGGAGGTGCTCGAAACCCAGCTCGCGGATGGCCGCGCACTCCCGGCTAATCTCATCTTCGTCCAGTGTTTTGCGCTTAATACGGTTACTCATAGAGAAGCCGCAGTAGGTACAGTCATTGGCACACAGATTAGAGAGATACAGCGGGACGTAAAAACTGACGGTGTTGCCAAAGCGCTGGCGAGTAAGTTTCTGCGCCCGCTGCGCCAGCGGCTCCAGATAGGCGGCGGCGGCAGGGGAGAGCAAGGCCATCAAGTCATCGCGTGTGAGTTGCGAGGCATTGATAGCCCGTTCCACATCTGCAGCGGTTTTACTGTGGATGCGCAGGCGGATGTCGTCCCAGTCCAGTTGTCGCCAGCGATCGGCGAAAGTTTTCATGAGAAGGCCTCCAGAAATCCGGTTAACGGGCTGGTGGGACTTGCCTGCGAACTTTTGCTTCCTGGTACTGCCTGGCGTGCCAGCAAGCCAGCTTCAACGGCCAGACGGAAGGCGGTTGCCATCATCACCGGATCGTCAGCCACGGCAATGGCTGTGTTGACCAGCACCGCATCGGCCCCCATCTCCAGCGCCTGCGTAGCGTGGCTCGGAACACCGATGCCTGCATCAACCACCACCGGAACGGTCGCCTGCTGGATAATAATCTCCAGCATCGCGCGGGTTTCCAGCCCCTGATTAGAACCGATGGGCGCGCCTAGCGGCATTACCGCAGCACAACCAACCTCCTCCAGCCGTTTACACAGTACCGGGTCCGCGCTGCAGTAGGGCAGTACTACAAAGCCCTGCTTTACCAGTGCTTCGGCGGCTTTCAGGGTTTCGATAGGGTCCGGCAGTAGCCAGCGTGCGTCAGGGTGGATTTCCAGCTTCAGCCAGCGTGTCCCTAGCGCTTCACGTGCCAGTTGGGCGGCAAAGATAGCTTCTTCTGCCGTTTTGGCCCCTGAAGTGTTAGGCAGAAGTGTGACGCCGGCTTCGATAAGCGGTGTCAGAATCGCGTCGTTGTGTTGTCGTAGATCCACGCGTTTCATTGCCAGCGTCACCAACTGGCTACCGGAGGCGCGAATGGCATCGACCATCAGCTGTGATGAGGCGAATTTCCCGGTGCCAGTAAACAGATGTGAATCAAACGTTTTGTCGGCAATACGTAACATATCAACCCCCTGCAATGACCTGAAAAAGCAGGATCTGGTCGCCTTCCTGCACGATTTGCTGTTGCCACTGCTCACGTGGCAGGATCTGCTGGTTTAGTGCCAGCGCCATTCCCGGTTTATGCTGATTAAGCTGTGTCAGCAGTTCGCTGATGGTTTGCCCCTCGGCGCACTGCATTGGCTCATCATTGAACTGAATCTGCATGTTGCCCTCCACAGACCGGGCAACCGCTGGCACGGCGCAGCGCCAGGCTACGCCACTGGCTGGTTTTGCCATCAAACAGACGCAACTCTCCGGCTGGGGTTTCAATTCCGCTGAGTAATTTGATTGCTTCCAGAGCCTGCAAGGTTCCCATTACCCCGACGATCGGGCCCACAATGCCTGCAGTGCGGCAGTTGCGCTCTGGCTCCGCATCATCCGGCCACAGGCAGCGATAACACCCCTGTTCCCAGGGCGGAGTCAGCACCATTAATTGGCCGCCGAAACCGACGGCACTTGCGGTAATGAGTGGCGTATTTAGTGCCACGCAGGCGGCGTTAATCTGCTGGCGAGTTGCCATGTTGTCTGTGCAGTCGAGCACCACGTCGGCACGTGCTACAGCATGCCTGAGCGCATCACCTTGCAGGCGTTGCTGGAGCGCTACCACGTCGATATCCGGGTTGAGGCGGGTAAGCCGCTGCTGTGCGACTTGTGATTTGGCGCGGGCGATATCATCCGTGGTAAACAGGATCTGGCGTTGCAGATTACTCAGATGAATATCGTCATCGTCGACCAGCGTCAGCTTGCCGACGCCCGCACCTGCCAGATATAGTGCGGCAGGCGAACCTAGCCCACCTAACCCGACAATCAGCACATGGCTGTCGATCAGCTTTTGCTGGCCTTCAATCGCGATATCGCCAAGCAGGATCTGCCGGCTATAGCGCATAAAGTCGCGGTCATTCATCGCCCGCTCCTGCAATCGCCAACAACTGTGTCGTGGCATCGTGCCAGTCCGTTGCCTGGGCGATGGCGCTGACGACAGCAATGCTGCCGACGCCGGTACCCAGTACCGCAGGCGCGCGCTCAAGGCTGATGCCACCAATCGCGACGGTAGGGTAATCAGCCAGCCGCTCAATATGATGTGCCAGTTGTGCCAGACCCTGTGGGGCTGAAGGCATCTGCTTGGTTTGCGTGGGGAAGACATGACCCAGCGCGATATAAGAAGGGCGAGCCGCCAGCGCCACATCAATCTCCATATCATCGTGAGTCGAAACACCAAGGCGCAATCCCGCCGCCTGAATCGCTTTCAGGTCGGTGGTTTCGAGGTCTTCCTGCCCCAGATGTACCCCATACGCGTTGTGTTTAACAGCCAGTCGCCAGTAATCGTTGATAAACAGGCGAGCATCATAACGACGCCCCAGCGCGATAGCGGCAACAACGTCTTCTTCGACCTCTTCATCATGTTTGTCTTTGATACGCAACTGGATAGTACGCACGCCTGCCCCCAGCAGACGCTCAATCCACTCGACGCTATCTACGACCGGGTAAAGCCCGAGGCGGAATGGCACGGAGGGAAAATCAGGCTGGTACATTACGCCTCCTCTTTTTTGAGGTAGATTTCACCGCCTTTGGCGCGGAAGTTTTCGGACATGTCCGCCATCCCCACTTCGATAGTCTGTGCAGCGGCGTAGTCCCGCACTTCCTGGCTGATTTTCATCGAACAGAACTTCGGCCCGCACATGGAGCAGAAGTGAGCTACTTTCCCGGACTCCTGCGGCAGGGTTTCGTCGTGGTAAGCGCGAGCAGTGAACGGGTCGAGCGCCAGATTAAACTGGTCTTCCCAACGGAATTCGAAGCGTGCTTTTGACATAGCGTTATCACGGATCTGCGCACCCGGATGCCCTTTGGCCAAATCAGCAGCATGTGCGGCAATCTTGTAGGTGATAAGACCCTGTTTCACATCTTCTTTATTGGGCAGACCAAGGTGTTCTTTTGGTGTTACGTAGCAGAGCATGGCACAGCCAAACCAGCCAATCATCGCCGCACCAATGCCTGACGTGAAGTGGTCATAGCCTGGCGCAATATCGGTGGTTAGCGGCCCTAAGGTATAGAACGGTGCTTCGTGGCAGTGTTCCAGCTCTTCGGTCATGTTGCGCTGGATCATATGCATTGGCACATGACCTGGGCCTTCAATCATCACCTGCACGTCATATTCCCAGGCTATTTTGGTCAGTTCACCCAGCGTATGTAGCTCAGAGAACTGTGCTTCGTCGTTGGCATCCTGAATCGAGCCTGGACGCAGGCCGTCGCCCAGCGACAGAGAAACGTCATAGGCGGCGCAGATTTCACAGATCTCGCGGAAGTGCTCAAACAGAAAGTTCTCTTTGTGATGGGAGAGGCACCACTTCGCCATAATAGAACCACCGCGCGAGACAATACCGGTCAAACGCTTGGCGGTCATCGGCACATAGCGCAGCAGTACGCCTGCATGAATGGTGAAATAGTCAACGCCCTGTTCAGCCTGCTCCAGCAGCGTATCGCGGAAGGCTTCCCAGGTGAGATCTTCGGCGATCCCGTTGACCTTTTCCAGTGCCTGGTAGATCGGTACAGTACCAATTGGCACCGGGCTGTTACGCAGGATCCACTCGCGGGTTTCATGGATATAGCGGCCGGTCGACAGGTCCATTACCGTATCGGCACCCCAACGGGTAGACCACACCAGTTTTTCGACCTCCTCTTCGATGGAGGAGGTGACTGCTGAATTACCGATGTTGGCATTCACCTTCACCAGGAAATTACGACCGATAATCATCGGTTCTGATTCCGGGTGGTTGATGTTGGCTGGAATAATGGCACGCCCGGCAGCGACCTCGTCACGCACGAATTCCGGCGTGATGTTTTCTGGCAGGCGTGCACCAAAGTTTATCCCCGGATGCTGGTGGCGTAATACTTCACTGCGAATACGCTCACGGCCCATGTTTTCGCGGATGGCGATAAACTCCATCTCTGGGGTAACGATCCCCTGGCGAGCATAGTGTAGCTGGGTCACACGCTTACCAGCCTTGGCACGTTTTGGCGTCAGCAGACCCGTAAAACGCAGTTCATCAAGGCCATCATCGGCCAGGCGCTCTTTAGTGTAAGCCGAGCTGCGGTCATCTAACTCTTCGCTATCATTGCGCGCCGTAATCCACGCCTGGCGTAGTTTTGCCAGACCCTGTTGTACGTTAATTGCCACGTCAGGGTCGCCATACGGACCGGAGGTGTCGTAAACCGGAACGGCTTCATTCTCTTCAAATTGAGGATTGTCTTTCGTGCCGCCAGTTAGCGTTGGGCTAAGCTGAATTTCGCGCATCGGGATGCGGATATCCGGCTGCGAACCGGTGATATAGATGCGTTTTGAGTTAGGAAAGGCGGTCCCTTCCAGGGTATCGATAAAGTGTTGGGCTTGAGCGCGCTGTTCGCGGCGTGATGGTTTAGTAGTGGCAGACATAGCTCATTCCAAATAAAAGTAAGGATATGGCTTGTCAGACGACGGATGAAGCAAGAGAGAAGCTCGCCCGGGGGCGATGCTATTGCAGATTGACTCTTGTTCCCTTCGCAGGTTTTAACCTGATCAGGTTCCGCGGATCCCGAATTAACGGTCTCAGCCTTTTCCACTCATGCTGTTGTGGAAAATAAGCACTCCGACAAGAAGTAACCTCAGTAAAGAGGTAATGAATGTAAACTACGCGTTAATGCCGCAAATCTCAAGCATGACGTTTGAGCGCGTCGCTGTCGTGCATGGCGTCAAATACCAGCATAATCAGCTTATCTTCCAGCACGAATCGTGCTTCCAGTGCTTCGCCGAGATCCGATAACACGCTTTGAAATTCAAGGAAGTTATCATGATCGATGGCTGTTTCCAGGCTGGAATCGTAGTAGTCCATAATCTGCTGTGTATTGGCTTCCAGCAGTGGCCAAATTTTAGTGGCTTTTAAAAGCTGCCCGTTTCCTTCCAATTTATGGAGAATACGTTCATAAATACTGAAGTGTCCGGTGGAGAGGTAATCGACCAGGCTTTGACAAAAATCATCCAGCGCTTTTTCATTGAGTCGCATGTACGATTCTTTGCCAGGCTTAATGCCAACCAGATTGTAGTAAGCCACGAGCAGGTGCTTACGTACATGTAGCCAGCGATCAACCAGTTTATTACTTCCTCTGACGTGTTCCGTCAGGCTTTCCAGCTGGTTTAGCATGATTGACTCCGCAAGATGGTGTTAAAAACTGCTCACCCGTAAATGTAAAGATAATGTAAACAACATGCCTGTGAAGCAAAGGTTGCGCAAGAGATATGGATCGTATAATTGAAAAATTAGATAGCGGCTGGTGGATTGTCAGTCATGAGCAAAAGTTGTGGTTACCTCATGGCGAGCTACCTTACGGCGACGCAACCCGTTTTGATTTAGTCGGGCAGCGCGCCCTGCCAATAGGCGAATGGGAAGGGGATACTGTCTGGCTGGTGCAGCAGCCGCGTCGGCATGATATGGGCTCAGTGCGCCAGGTTATCGACCAGGATGTGGGTCTGTTTCAACTGGCCGGACGTGGCGTGCAACTGGCTGAATTCTACCGCTCGCATAAATTCTGCGGCTACTGCGGCCATCCCATGCACCCGAGTAAAACAGAGTGGGCGATGCTCTGTAGCCACTGCCGTGAACGTTATTACCCGCAAATTGCTCCCTGCATAATCGTCGCTATTCGCCGTGATGACACCATCCTGCTTGCTCAGCATGTTCGCCATCGTAATGGCGTGCATACCGTGCTGGCGGGTTTTGTTGAAGTTGGGGAAACCTTAGAACAGGCGGTGGCGCGTGAAGTGATGGAAGAGAGCGGCATTAAGGTGAAAAACCTGCGCTATGTCACTTCCCAACCCTGGCCGTTCCCGCAATCTTTGATGACCGCATTTATGGCAGAGTATGATAGTGGTGAGATTGTTATCGATCCGAAAGAGCTGCTGGAAGCGAATTGGTATCGCTACGACGATTTACCGCTCTTACCGCCGCCGGGTACCGTCGCGCGCCGGCTGATCGAAGATACCGTGGCGATGTGTCGGGCTGAGTACGAGTAAAGAACGAGTAATGATACACTGACGGTCTGACGCTAAAAGGAAGATAAAAATGACCGAACTGAAGAACGATCGTTACCTGCGTGCGCTGCTGCGCCAGCCCGTTGATGTGACTCCGGTATGGATGATGCGCCAGGCGGGCCGCTATTTGCCGGAGTACAAAGCCACTCGTGCCGAGGCGGGCGACTTCATGGCGCTGTGCAAAAACGCCGAGCTGGCCTGTGAAGTGACGCTGCAGCCGCTGCGCCGCTATCCGCTCGATGCAGCGATCCTCTTTTCGGACATTCTGACTATCCCGGATGCAATGGGGCTTGGGCTCTATTTTGAAGCCGGGGAAGGCCCACGTTTTACCTCTCCTGTCACCAGTAAGGCTGATGTGGAAAAACTGCCCGTTCCAGACCCGGAAGATGAGCTGGGCTACGTCATGAACGCAGTGCGTACCATTCGGCGTGAGCTGAAAGGTGAAGTACCGCTGATCGGTTTCTCCGGCAGCCCGTGGACGCTGGCGACCTATATGGTTGAAGGTGGCAGTAGCAAAGCATTTACCGTGATTAAAAAGATGATGTATGCCGATCCAAAAGCGCTACATCTGTTGCTTGATAAGCTGGCGAAAAGCGTCACCCTGTACCTTAACGCGCAGATTAAAGCAGGTGCGCAGTCGGTGATGATTTTCGATACCTGGGGCGGTGTGCTGACCGGTCGCGACTATCAGCAGTTCTCTTTGTATTACATGCATAAAATTGTCGACGGGCTGCTACGTGAAAACGACGGTCGCCGTGTCCCCGTGACGCTGTTTACCAAAGGTGGCGGTCAGTGGCTGGAAGCGATGGCGGAAACCGGCTGTGATGCGCTGGGTCTTGACTGGACAACTGACATTGCTGACGCGCGTCGCCGCGTAGGCCATAAGGTGGCGCTGCAGGGCAATATGGACCCGTCGATGTTGTATGCGCCACCGGCGCGTATCGAAGAAGAAGTGGCAACGATTCTGGCTGGATTCGGTCAGGGCGAAGGTCATGTCTTTAACCTGGGTCACGGTATTCACCAGGACGTGCCGCCGGAACATGCGGGTGTCTTCGTGGAGGCGGTACATCGGTTGTCGGCGCAGTACCACCGTTAAGGAACCGATATGGATCTCGCGTCGCTTCGTGCGCAGCAGCTTGAGCTGGCCTCTTCGGTTTCCCGAGAGGATCGCCTTGAAATCAATCCGCCGGTTCTGATCGGTGGAGCGGATGTCGGGTTTGAGCAGGGCGGTGAAGTGACGCGGGCTGCGATGGTCCTGCTGAAATATCCCACGCTGGAGCTGGTTGAATACAAAGTGGCGCGTATTGCTACCACCATGCCGTATATTCCCGGCTTTCTCTCCTTTCGCGAAACTCCCGCGCTGATGGCCGCCTGGCAACAGCTGTCACAAAAGCCGGACCTGCTGTTTGTCGATGGACACGGCATTTCTCATCCTCGCCGCCTGGGCGTCGCCAGTCATTTTGGTCTGCTGGTGGATGTCCCGACGATTGGTGTGGCGAAAAAAAGGCTGTGCGGCAAGTTTGAACCTCTCGCCGCCGAACCCGGTGCATTAGCGCCGCTGCTGGATAAAGGCGAGCAGTTGGCCTGGGTCTGGCGCAGCAAAGCACGCTGTAATCCGTTGTTTATCTCTACGGGTCACCGCGTGAGCATGGACAGTGCCCTGGCGTGGGTGCAGCGCTGTATGAACGGCTATCGTCTGCCAGAACCAACACGCTGGGCGGATGCCGTAGCATCTGAACGCCCGGCTTTTACGCGGCTTGCAGCAAAAACGGCCCATATCGGGTAAACTGCCGCTAATTTCCGTATTTGAGAACTCATCATGTTACAAAACCCGATTCACTTGCGTCTGGAGAAGCTGGAAAGCTGGCAGCACGTTACGTTTATGGCCTGCCTGTGCGAGCGCATGTATCCCAACTACGCGATGTTTTGCAAGCAAACTGAATTTGGTGATGGCCAGATTTATCGTCGAATCCTGGATTTGATTTGGGAAGCGCTGACGGTTAAAGATGCCAAAATCAATTTCGACAGCCAACTGGAAAAGTTTGAAGAGGCTATCCCGTCGGCAGATGATTACGATCTGTATGGTGTTTATCCTGCGATTGATGCCTGCGTGGCATTAAGCGAACTGATGCATTCACGTCTTAGCGGTGAAACGCTGGAACACGCCATTGAAGTCAGTAAGGCTTCAATTACCACAGTAGCGATGCTGGAAATGACCCAGGCCGGTCGCGAAATGACCGATGAAGAGCTAAAAGAAAACCCTGCCGTTGAGCAAGAATGGGATATCCAGTGGGAAATATTCCGACTTTTGGCTGACTGTGAAGAACGCGATATTGAGCTGATAAAAGGGCTGCGAGCAGACCTGCGCGAGGCTGGCGAGAGCAATATTGGTATAAATTTTCAGCAATGACACAACAAAACGTGATTTAACGCCTGATTTGTCGTGCCTGAAGGCTTCCCATCCGCCCCCCGTCTGGTCTACATTTGGGGGGCGAAAAAAAGTGGCTATCGGTGCGTGTATGCAGGAGAGTGCTTTTCTGGCATTTCCGTCGCACTCGATGCTTAGCAAGCGATAAACACATTGTAAGGATAACTTATGAACAAGACTCAACTGATTGATGTAATTGCAGACAAAGCAGAACTGTCTAAAACACAGGCTAAAGCTGCTCTGGAATCCACTCTGGCTGCTATTACTGAGTCTCTGAAAGAAGGCGATGCTGTACAACTGGTTGGTTTCGGTACCTTCAAAGTGAACCACCGTGCTGAGCGCACTGGCCGCAACCCGCAGACCGGTAAAGAAATCAAAATCGCCGCAGCTAACGTACCGGCATTTGTTTCTGGTAAAGCACTGAAAGACGCGGTTAAGTAATTCGCGTGGCAGTGAACAGTTTTAACGAAGGGGCGGTTTCGCCCCTTTTGTCCATCTGGCGTCATACGCTCTGGCTTTCAGGTGTGCTGTTGCTGTCGGCCTGTAGTCGCCATTCCGAGCTTCCTCCGTTCACGGCCAGCGGTTATGTTGGCGAGCAGGGGGCGGTGCGTGTCTGGCGTAAAGATTCCAGTGACGATGTTCACTTGCTCTCGGTATTGAGTCCGTGGCGTAACGGCGACACTACCACCAGTGAATACCGCTGGCAGGGAGATATGCTCTCTCTGATAGAACTTAATGTTTACAGTAAACCGCCGGAACATATTCGCATCCGCTTTGATGACCGCGGCGAACTGAGTTTCATGCAACGTGAAGTTGCCGGACAAAAGCAGCAGCTTTCCAGCGATCAAATTGCGTTGTACCGCTATCGTGCCGATCAAATCCGCAAGACCAGCGATGCGCTGCGTCAGGGACGGGTGATCTTACATCAGGGACGCTGGCATGGCGCCGAACGCACGGTGACTACGTGTGAAGGCGAGACCATTAAGCCCGATTTAGATTCGTGGGCGATAAACCATATTGAGCGCCGCCAGAGCCGCTCGTCAGTCGATGTGAGCGTGGCATGGCTGGAAGCGCCCGAAGGGTCACAGTTGCTGCTGGTTGCCAATGAGGATTTTTGTCACTGGCAGCCGAAAGAGAAAACATTTTAACGCCGGATGATGACGCAAATGCGCCTTATCCATCTGTAGGCCTGATTAGCATAGCGCCATCAGGCACTAAGTCCTTTACCAGTGCCCCATCCCCATATGACCACCGCCGCGATAGTTACCACCGCATCCGCCGTAGCCCATTCCGGCTCCACGAGGTATACCCGCCTGTGCCATTGCGACATCGCGCTTAACGCGCTGCTCATCCAGCGATTGATTCAACGCCTCCATCTCTTTTGCTACCGCATTAATTTTTGCCGTGTCTGGCGAACTGGCTGTTAGCAACGCATTGTATTCGTAGCGTTTAGATGTCAGTTGTTGGCGTAAGGTGCTGGTCTGCGCGTAGTAATCATCATAGATTTTCTGAGCCGCCGCCTGTTGTTCGGTGGTCATAGGCGTACCGCCACGTTGCTGCATACCATCACCATACCCCCAGTGATGTTGTGCCAGCGCCGGGGTAGAACCCAGAGCAATCAGCGAGAGTACAATCAGCGCCAGTTTATTATTCCGTTTCATCATTCGTTCTCCTGTTGGTTATCTTACATTCCTTATTGCATCATCCGTGCCAGACTGGAGGCCCCCGTTCTGCAGGCATCACGCGTGGTGTGCCTGGTGCAAAGTGAGTAAAAATGACTCGCCCGAGCGTAACCAGCGGGTCATTTTTACCCGCTGACTTTCAGCGGTTTGTGTCCGAGGGCAGGGTTATCAGGGGTAAAAAATGGCATGATTTCTGCTGTATACCTGAAACGAAGAAAGGACACGGTGGGAAAGGAAGTGCATATGCGTCTGTATAAAGACACGGCGGCAAAGTGGCTGAGCAGATTCTTGCTGGCGGCAATCCTGATTTTAGTTGGCTGGTTTTCTATCATGACCATTCGGGATTATGGCCGCGAAAGTGACGCTGCCCGGCAAACGCTGCTGGAAAAAGGGAGTGTGCTGATTCGTGCCCTGGAGTCCGGTACGCGTGTGGGCATGGGTATGCGCATGCACCATGCTCAGCAGCAGACGCTGTTGGAGGAAATGGCCGTGCAGCCGGGCGTATTATGGTTTGCTGTTGTGGATGAGCATGGTGTGATCATGGCTCACAGTAATTCTGCGATGGTTGGAAAGTCACTCTATACACCGGATGTCCTGCGGCAGTTAAAGCCAGAGGAACAAGAACGCTGGCGGAATATTGAAATTCCAGCGAGGGATGGTGAAAAAACGCCAGCCCTGGAAATTTATCGCCAGTTTCAGCCACTGTATGGTCCTGGGCGACATGGCATGGCGCGTTGTGCCAGCAATGACGGACAGATAACCACGCCTTCACAAACCATTTTTATCGCCTTTGATGCCAGCGATCTGGCGGCGACCCAGGCAAGAGAGTGGCGTAACACGCTGATTGTCCTCTCTGCGCTGGCGGCTGTACTGCTGGCAACGGTACTTACATTTTTCTGGTACCAGCGCTATCAGCGTTCGTACAAGGAATTGCAGGATGCGATGAAGCGGAAAGAAAAACTGATGGCGCTTGGGCATCTGGCGGCAGGGGTTGCACATGAAATTCGTAATCCGCTGTCTTCCATCAAAGGTCTGGCGAAGTATTTTGCCGAACGTACTCCGGCAGGAGGCGAGTCACACGAGCTGGCGCAGGTCATGGCGAAAGAGGCAGACCGCTTAAATCGGGTGGTGAGCGAACTCCTTGAACTGGTGAAACCCGCGCACCTCGCGCTCCAGAAAGTGGATCTCAATGAGGTCATCACTCACTCATTGCATCTGGTAAGTCAGGATGCTCAAAGTCGGGAAATTCAGCTACGGTTTACGGTACATCCTGCACTGCCAACTATTCAGGCCGATCCTGACCGGCTAACGCAGGTCCTGCTGAATCTGTATCTGAACGCCATTCATGCGATTGGCCACCAGGGCACGATTACGGTTGAAGTGAGTGAATGCAGTGCCGAACGCGTTAAAATTGTGGTTGCCGATAGCGGAAAGGGGATTGCACCTGAGCAGCTGGAGGCGATATTTACACCTTACTTTACGACCAAAGCCGATGGTACGGGGCTGGGGTTGGCGGTTGTGCAGAACATTATCGAACAGCATGGTGGAACCATTCAGGTGGCAAGCGTTGAAGGCAAGGGAGCGGTCTTTACTCTCTGGCTGCCGACGAAAGCGAAACAACAGGATTAACAAGGATGACGCGCGGAAAAATCGATATTCTGGTGGTGGATGACGATATCAGCCACTGCACTATTTTACAGGCGCTGCTACGTGGCTGGGGTTATGAGGTCGCGCTGGCCTATAGCGGGCGCGCGGCGCTGGAGCAGGTGCGTGAACATGTTTTCGATCTAGTGCTATGCGATGTGCGCATGGCGGAGATGGACGGCATCGAGACGCTCAAAGAGATCAAGGCGCTGAACCCAGCTATTCCAGTGTTGATTATGACGGCTTTCTCCAGTGTGGAGACCGCCGTAGAAGCACTGAAAACCGGTGCGCTGGATTACTTAATCAAACCGCTGGATTTTGACCGTCTGCAGGACACGCTGGAAAAGGCACTGGCACATACGCGGGAAAGTGGTGCGGAACTGCCGTCGGCAACGGCTGCGCAGTTTGGCATGATTGGTAGAAGCCCGGCGATGCAGCAACTGCTTAATGAGATTGCGATGGTGGCCCCGTCGGACGCCACAGTACTTATTCATGGCGATTCCGGGACGGGGAAAGAGCTGGTGGCTCGGGCACTGCATGCCAGCAGCGCGCGCAGTGAGAAACCACTGGTGACGCTCAACTGTGCGGCGCTTAATGAGTCGCTGCTGGAGTCCGAGCTGTTTGGTCATGAGAAAGGTGCTTTTACCGGTGCGGATAAACGCCGGGAAGGGCGCTTTGTTGAAGCCGATGGCGGCACGTTATTTCTTGATGAGATTGGCGATATCTCACCGTTGATGCAAGTTCGCCTGCTGCGAGCGATTCAGGAGCGGGAAGTTCAGCGTGTTGGCAGCAACCAGACTATTGCAGTTGATGTTCGGCTGATTGCCGCCACGCATCGCTGCCTTGCGGAAGAAGTCAGCGCCGGGCGCTTTCGTCAGGATCTCTACTATCGCCTGAACGTCGTCACCATTGAAATGCCTGCCTTACGCCAGCGTCGGGAAGATATTCCGCTGCTGGCTGAGTATTTTCTCCAGCGCTTTGCCGAACGTAACCGCAAAGCGGTGAAAGGCTTTACGCCACAGGCGATGGATCTGTTGATCCACTATGATTGGCCGGGGAACATTCGCGAGCTGGAAAATGCGATTGAACGGGCGGTAGTGTTGCTGACGGGGGAATATATCTCTGAGCGTGAGCTGCCGATGGCAATCGCAGCAACACCGATAAAAGCAGAGTTCAGTGGTGAGATCCAACCGCTGGTGGATGTTGAAAAAGAGGTGATCCTGGCGGCGCTGGAAAAAACGGGCGGCAACAAAACAGAAGCCGCCCGTCAGTTAGGTATTACTCGCAAAACGCTGCTGGCGAAAATTTCGCGTTAGCGCTGCTCGCGTTCAATGGCGCGCCAGCCGATGTCGTTACGGCTAAAACTGCCATCCCAGCGGATATCGGTCATTAAGGCATAAGCGCGTTTCTGTGCTTCGGCAACGGTATGCCCCAATGCGGTGGCGCACAGTACGCGACCGCCGTTGGTCAGCACGCGATCGTCATCTGACAATTTCGTACCCGCATGGAATACTTTAGCGCCTTCGATTTCTTCTAACGGCAAACCGTGGATCTCATCACCCGTGTGGTAGTTGCCAGGATAACCGCCCGCGGCAATGACCACGCCCAAAGAAGCACGCTCATCCCACTCGGAGGTTTTCTCATCCAGTTTGCCGTCACAGGCTGCGAGGCACAGATCGACCAGATCCGATTTCATGCGCAGCATGATCGGCTGGGTTTCCGGATCGCCGAAGCGGCAGTTGAACTCGATAACCTTTGGATTACCCTGTTTGTCGATCATCAGACCCGCATACAGGAAACCTGTGTAGGTATTCCCTTCCGCCGCCATACCTTTTACCGTTGGCCAAATAATGCGTTCCATGGTGCGCTGATGCACTTCATCAGTTACCACCGGTGCTGGTGAGTAAGCCCCCATACCGCCGGTGTTCGGGCCGATATCGCCGTTACCTACGCGTTTGTGGTCCTGGCTGGTGGCCATCGGCAGCACGTGCTCACCGTCGACCATCACGATAAAGCTCGCTTCTTCACCGTCGAGGAACTCTTCGATAACAATGCGGTGGCCCGCGTCGCCAAAGGCGTTACCCGCCAGCATATCGTGTACGGCGGCTTCTGCTTCTTCGAGAGTCATCGCGACGATAACGCCTTTACCGGCTGCCAGGCCGTCGGCCTTAATCACAATCGGCGCGCCTTTCTCACGCAGATAGGCCAGCGCGGGTTCGATCTCGGTGAAGTTCTGATACTCCGCCGTCGGGATGTTATGACGAGCAAGGAAATCTTTGGTGAAGGCTTTAGAACCTTCCAGTTGTGCTGCACCTTTGGTTGGGCCGAAGATCTTAAGATCTGCGGCGCGGAAGGCGTCAACCACGCCTATCACCAGCGGTGCTTCCGGGCCGACAATAGTCAGATCGATCTTCTCGTTTTGGACAAAGCTCAGCAGCGCCGGAATATCGGTCACACTGATGGCCACGTTTTGTAGTGCAGGCTCCAGTGCGGTTCCGGCATTACCCGGTGCGACAAAGACGGTGGAAACCTGTGGAGACTGAGCCGCTTTCCACGCCAGGGCGTGCTCGCGCCCACCGTTACCAATGACTAATACTTTCATCGTCTGCTCCGTGAATTAATGGCGGAAGTGGCGCATGTCGGTGAAGATCATCGCGATGCCATGTTCATCGGCAGCGGCAATCACTTCGTCATCGCGGATAGAACCACCAGGCTGGATAACGCAGCTCACGCCAACGGCAGCTGCGGCATCAATACCGTCGCGGAACGGGAAGAAGGCGTCGGAAGCCATGGCGGAACCTTTCACTTCCAGACCTTCATCACCGGCTTTAATCCCTGCGATTTTGGCGGAGTAAACGCGGCTCATCTGGCCTGCGCCTATCCCGATGGTCATGTTCTCTTTGGCATAGACAATGGCGTTGGATTTCACGAACTTCGCCACCTTCCAGCAGAACAGCGCATCGCGCAGTTCCTGCTCGGTCGGCTGGCGTTTGGACACCACGCGCAGGTCACCTTCGGTCACCATACCTAAGTCGCGATCCTGCACCAGCAGGCCGCCGTTCACGCGTTTGAAGTCGAGGCCCGGCACGCGCTGTGCCCACTGGCCGCAGGTCAGGACGCGAACGTTTTGTTTAGCGGCGGTGATCTTCAGCGCTTCTTCAGTTGCTGATGGGGCGATAATCACTTCCACGAACTGGCGGGAGATGATGGCCTGCGCGGTTTCAGCATCCAGCTCGCGGTTAAAGGCAATGATGCCGCCGAACGCGGAGGTCGGGTCTGTTTTGTAGGCGCGATCATAGGCATCAAGAATAGAGGTGCTTACCGCGACGCCGCATGGGTTCGCGTGCTTAACGATAACACAGGCCGGTTCGCTGAACTCTTTCACACATTCCAGGGCGGCATCGGTATCAGCGATGTTGTTATAGGAGAGCGCTTTGCCCTGTACCTGCTGCGCCGTTGCCACTGACGCTTCTTTGACGTTCTCTTCTATATAGAAGGCTGCCTGCTGGTGGCTGTTCTCACCGTAGCGCATATCCTGCTTCTTAATGAAGTTCAGGTTCAGCGTACGCGGGAAGCGACCGGCGGCTTCTTTGCTTTCGCCGTGGTAAGCCGGAACCATGCTGCCGAAGTAGTTGGCAATCATGCTGTCGTAGGCGGCGGTGTGTTCGAAAGCTTTAATCGCGAGATCGAAACGGGTGTCGAGGGTCAGAGAGCCTTCGTTGGCATCCATCTCTTTAATAATGGCGTCGTAGTCGCTGCTCTTCACCACGATGGCAACATCTTTATGGTTCTTGGCTGCGGAGCGCACCATGGTCGGGCCGCCGATATCGATGTTCTCTACTGCATCTTCCAGCGAGCAGCCTTCACGGGCAACGGTCTCGGCGAACGGATACAGGTTAACGACAACCATATCGATAGGGGCAATGTGGTGCTGTTCCATAATGGCATCGTCCTGGCCGCGACGACCGAGGATGCCACCGTGTACTTTTGGATGCAGGGTCTTTACGCGTCCATCCATCATTTCCGGGAAACCGGTGTAATCGGAAACTTCGGTCACTGGCAGACCTTTCTCTGCTAACAGGCGTGCGGTGCCACCTGTAGAAAGCAGCTCCACACCACGTGCGGAAAGTGCCTGAGCGAATTCGATGATACCGGCCTTGTCAGAAACACTGAGCAGAGCGCGGCGGACTGGACGACGTTGTTGCATGGTAAATCCCCTGGATTTGACTATTACAGAGAGCGTTAGGTGAATTCTTGCGTAAAAACTCAGCTAACGCCCCTTACGGGGCATCCTTGTTGTGCGGTGGCATTGTAACGAAAACGTTTGCGCAACGCTCGCGAATTTTTAATTTTCGATTCAGACACCTGCTTCTTCCTATATAACGCCGCTTTGGCAGAGAGATGATCGCAGAAAGGAGGGGGCGGTTTGTGGATAACTCTGTGTGTAAATGGGTATAAGGCAGGCTTTTGCTGTGGAATGCAGCAGTCAGTCATTTTTCTGTCATTTAAGGGTTGCGGGCCACAGGAAACTCCCTATAATGCGCCTCCATCGACACGGCGGATGTGAATCACTTCACACAAACAGCCGGTCCGGTTGAAGAGAAAAATCCTGAAATTCAGGGTTGACTCTGAAAGAGGAAAGCGTAATATA
>NZ_JANEWJ010000044.1:0-31231 GCF_028069755.1 Citrobacter sp. Igbk 16
TGGCAAACGCCACGCTGAAAGCGGGCAGCAGCTGGAAGGATAACGGCGACGGCACCTACATGGCGACGTACACGGCGACGACGGTGGGGACGGACCTGAAGGCGACGCTGCAGCTGAGTGGCTGGGGCAGCCCGTCGTCGTCTGAGACATACGTCATACACGACGCAGCGGCGTTAAAAAATATCTCCGTCAACGGGTATACCTTCGCCAGCAACGCCGGATTCCCGACAACGGGCTTCAAAGGCGCGGAGTTCAGGCTGGAACTGAGTAACGCCAGCGCAACGGATTACGACTGGAAAGCAGATGCCAACTGGGTAGCGGTGACTGACGGGGTGGTGAGCTTTACCGGCACGGGAACTAAAGACAAGGTCACCATCACGGGCACGCCGAAAGGCGGCGGTACGGCAATAACTTACTCGTTCACCCTGAGCAGTTGGTATATCAATGCTGGAGGTAGACTAATGAAATGGCCTGATGCCGCTGCATACTGCTCACAGTCCGGTTACAGTCTGCCAACTGTGCAACAGCTTAATGGCAATGGCGTTGGCATACGAGACGCTCCGGGCGGACTGTGGAGCGAGTGGGGGCGTTTATCGAATTACAATGGCGCGAGTTTCTACAACAGCAACTACTGGTCGTCGGAGCAGGAGAACAGCGACACCCACTACCTCGTCTACCTGGGCACTGGCTACGTCATCAGCAACTACGACAACTACAATAACAGTGTGGTGTGTCGTCAGGGTCTTTAGCGTTTTACCTTTAATTTTTAACCTTTGGTTTTTTATTTTTCAATTGCGTTTATCTTCCCCCGCGCTTACGCGGGGGAAGCCTGAGGAGAATGAATGATGGAGATAAAGGAGAGGCTGGCGCTGAGTGCCCGTCCGGGAAAGCTTACGCTTATCCGGACGGGCATGTTGAAGCGACAGGCGTATTTGCGGCCCCGGCAAAGACAGCGACAAACCCCATACCCGCAAGGAAACTGACAGGTAAATGCAGTAGTGGTGCAAGTGCATTACCCAGTGTGGCCCCAATATAAAAAAGTGGGGTGACTTCTCATCCTTTAAAACCTGTGCCCAGTGAGACCGCGGTAAATACCAGTTTGCCCAGAAAATCCCAGGAGGGGAGCTGTTGCCGGAAAGCATCCACGATCACCGGAATGCCGAGGCCGATATAGCGATCTGCCGCCAAAAAGTACACCGCGACGGCCACGACAAGTCCCCCAATGAACGGCCTAAACGGTGCGTAACGAACGGTTCGCTTCATAACGCTACCAATGGTATGCGTGAGGTTAGCGAAGACCCGCGCGGTAAAACCAAAGCAGCAACCAGCGATAATTACGGCAATCAGTGTCCATGCAGAGAAATCAGGGACCTGAGAGATGGCGTAATGTGTATGTTTTACACCCCACAACAAACCTGTCTGATCGGCGACGATAGCAGCAAAAATACAGGGAATAAGTGCATTGTAATTCATGCGGCCGATCGCCAGCACCTCAAGACCAAAGATTGCACCCGCAAGCGGGGTGCCAAATACGGATGAAAACCCCGCGCTGATGCCCGCCATTAGAACAAGACGCCGGGAGTCAGGTGTCAGTCTAAAAATACGCGTAAACTGATCGGCGATGGATGCACCCATTTGTACTGCCGTTCCTTCACGCCCAACTGAGGCACCAAACAGATGAGAAATCACGGTGCTGATAAAAACCAGCGGCGTCATGCGTAGGCGGATGATGCTGTGAGGATGGTGGATTTCATCAAGAACGAGGTTATTGCCACCCTCAACGGCGCTTCCGTACAACAGATAAATCCATCCTACAATGAAACCGGCGACAGGAAGTAACCAGATAAGCCAATGGTGGTTGACTCGGGTCGTAGTGGCCCAATCAAGAGAAAACAGGAATAATGCAGAAGCTGTGCCGGTTAGTACGGCGATGAGCAAAGCAAGGCCAAGCCATTGCCCGAGTACAGTTATTGAATTATTGAGCAGAAAGTGATTTGAGCGCATTGACGCATCCTCAGATGAGTTATCATCCCGGACACACAGCGCAGCATGGCTAAAAATACGTGCACCTGCTTCTTCCCGGTCCGAGAATATAAAGCAGGCATCATTAGCCACATGGCGGTTCAAGGGGGAATGCCATCCCCTGTGTGCGCTATATTACTATAAGAATCGATTCAGCAAAAGAGCGTAGACTCCTGGCTAACATGAGGGAACACAGTGGGAAAATGCATGTTTCAAACCTGGCTTCGCCACTGGGCGCTCATTCCTGACGGCAATCCGGTTATGACGCGAACGTCAGCGCTATTACCCGTTACCACAATCAAAGAGGGTCGGAAAGCCATGCTTAAGCTCACCGATGATGAAATTGAGCGTACTGGTGGTGAGCTTATGGTGTGGTGGAATGGCAGCGGTGCGGCGCAAGTGATCGCTCATGATCATGGCGCGACCCTGCTAGTACGCGCAACAGGAGCGGATTCGTTATCCGCGATGTCCCGAACGGGGGAGGATGCGCAGGCATGCCGTATTCTTTGCAATACCGCCCGACAACTCCATCGACCAGCCAATGCGTCCACACCGGTATTAACACCGCTGCGGCACTGGTTTCGCCATCTTGCCCCTGCGGCGAAAATTTATGGTGGCGTCATGACGCGCTGTGCAGAGATCGCAAACGAATTGTTCTCTTCTCCTCAGGATGAGGTCGTATTGCATGGTGACTTACACCACGGCAATGTCCTCGATTTTGGCCCGGCAGGCTGGCTGGCAATTGATCCCAAGGGGCTGCTGGGTGAGCGAGGGTTTGATTACGCGAATATATTCACGAATCCTGACCTTGCCGATCCCCGCGTTGCTATCGCGACAGACCCAAATATTTTTAAGCAACGCGTGCAACTTGTCTCTGAGATAGCCGGGATTGAACGACAGCGACTGCTGATGTGGATAGCCGCATGGTGTGGTTTATCTTCTGCATGGTTTCTGGAGGATGGGGAAAATGCGGCGATAACCTTGCGCGTCGCGGAATTAGCGATTGCTGAACTGGACGAAGAGAGCAGGCAACTTTGATCTAAGACACTGGGCTGGTAATTCTTAAACGTTATCATTAGGCTGGTAAACGTTTTATTAATCTATCAGTGTACGGCGGTGATGTTGTGTTGTTTATTACAAAACGAGTGGGCCGGAAATAATGACTTCGTTGTTTTCATTAATAAAAAAACGGCCAAACCTCATATTGCTGGTGGTTTTTCTCATCGGATCAAACATAGTCGCCTGGCTCTGGGCATTCACCGCGTTTAGGCATAATACGTCACTTCTGGCATTGAGCCTGATCGCGTGGTGTTATGGTTTGCGTCATGCAGTCGATGCCGATCATATTGCTGCCATAGATAGTGCGACGCGAAAGCTCATGCAGCAAAAGAAACGCGCACTGACGACGGGGGCATGGTTTTCTCTGGGACACTCCACCATCGTCGTGCTGGCAAGCATGGGTATTGCTCTGACCACCAGCGTGTTTAAGCAGCATATGGTATGGTTTCAGAATATTGGTGGCATTATTGGTACCACCGTTTCTGCCGCATTTCTGCTGATTTTGGCTACCATCAACCTCATCATTTTCTGTCAGGTCTGGAAGGCGTTCCGTCATCTGAAACGCACCGGTATTTATGATCTCTCCACGGAAGATGTCACGGTTTCAGGTCCGCTGAGTTGGCTATTCCGCTCAGCCTTCAGGTTGGTTGGGAAAGACTGGCACATGTATTTTGTTGGTTTCTTATTTGGTCTGGGCTTTGACACTGCGACTGAAATCTCGTTATTGGGCATATCGGCTTCAAGCGCCTCCAACGGGATGTCTGTCTGGTCCATTTTAGTCTTCCCGGCACTGTTTACCTGCGGTATGGCGCTGATTGATTGTCTCGACAGTATACTGATGGTTGAGGCCTACGGTTGGGCATTCAATAAGCCACAACGTAAGCTGTATTACAATATGACCATTACCGGAACCTCAGTGATTGTGGCGCTGTTTATCGGCGGACTGGAGGGGTTGAGCCTGCTGTCTGATGCGTTTTCGTTACAGGGCGGGCTGTGGGACACGGTCAGTAACTTAAGCGACCATATGGGCAACGTCGGGTTTGCCATTATTGGTGTCTTTATTGCGTGTTGGATTATTTCCGCGTTGAACTACCGTTGGAAAAAATATGACGGTCTGACGTTCAGTTGAGGTAGAAAAATCGATACGTAATCAAACGTGACGCTGTCACGTTTGATTACGTTCACGCGATTGTTTACGCGGTTTATCCGGTGGGTTATTTCTGAGGCTCGTCGTCCCAGGCATGCGGAGCGAACAGATAACCTTTGTTGCGTACCGTTTTGATTCGATAGGGTTCAGTCGCGTTATCAAGCAGTTTTTTGCGTAGTCGGGAGATCGCGACATCGACGCTGCGGTCCATACCGTCGTAGCTTACGCCGCGCAGGTTTTTCAGCAAGGCATCGCGATCCATAATCTGCCCCGCATGGGTTGCCAGTTCCCAAAGTAACTCAAAATCCGCTGTAGAGAGGGCGACTTGTTCACCGCCGAGCAGCACAGACCGATTCGTTGGGTCAATGGTTAGTGCGCCAAAACGCAGAGTGGTGTGCGGGGTGATGGTGGCAGCCTGAATCCCTTTAGCCTGGGCTGAATGTTCGTTTTGGCGTAAATGCAGGCGCAGGCGAGCGAGCAGCACCGCCGGTGGTGTGGTTTTCAGGATATAGTCGCAGGCACCCATTTCGAGGGCCAGAATATGGTTCATGTCACTGTCCAGCGAAGTCAGCAGGACAATTGGACCTTGCCAGCGCCCACGTAAATCACGGCAAATAGTCATACCGTCTTTACCTGGAAGCATAATATCTAACAACACCAGATCGGGTTGCACTTGCAGGATTTTCTCTTCGGCCAAATCACCACGAGGTTCGACGATAACCTCAATATCATGCCGGGCCAGATAGGCCGCAATCAGCGAACCTACTTCGGGATCATCTTCAACAAATACGATGGTGTTCATATCATTCATTTTGAATATAAAACGCCAACATACACCGCCATCGTTTTTCCTTCCATTAATCTTTTCTAAACGAGAACGCTTCCGTTATGCTAGGGGCTGATGTTATTGATGTGTTAAGGCAAAACGATGGGGCTCGTAGTCAAAGCGGCGCTGGGTGCGCTGGTAGTGGTGTTGATTGGTTTACTGGCTAAAACAAAGAATTACTATATTGCGGGGTTAATTCCACTGTTCCCAACCTTTGCGCTGATAGCGCACTATATTGTGGCCAGTGAGCGTGGAATAGAGGCATTACGTACAACCATCGTATTCAGCATGTGGTCGATTATTCCCTATTTTGTCTACCTCATTTCACTGTGGTACTTCACCGGTTTTATGCGTCTACCCGTCGCGCTCATTGGCTCGGTAGTGTGCTGGAGCCTGAGCGCGTGGTTGCTGATCTTTTGTTGGATAAAATTGCACTAGCGTAGGTGGCGACCCCCGTCAACGGCAAAGCTGCGGCCGGTGACAAAACAACTGGTAAACAGATAGTCTATTAAATCAATGACTTCTTTTTCGCCGGGTGCTGTTTTCATCAACGACTTATTCAGCGCCTGCTGGCGATATTCTGCATCGTCACCTTCGTTAAACAGGATTAGTGAGGGGGCGATTGCGTTAACTTTCACTTCCGGGGCCAGTTTGCGGGCGAATGAGCGGGTCATATTATCCAGAGCCGCTTTACTGGCAGCATACGCAATATGCTTGTCGCTGCCGCGTTCTACGACGTAATCAGTAAAATGGATAATATCGCTGGCCGCATGCCCATGTCCGCGCAGCAGGCCTTCCAGCGCGTGATTAAGCAGGTAAGGGGTATTTACGTGGATCTGCATCATGCTGGACAGCACGTCAGAAAGCGGCAGCCCCGGTTTTTCGGCAACCCAGGCGCTGGCATTATGCACAATAGCGCGTAAACCTTCGGTACGGGCTTTCACTTCATTGGCAAAAGCGAGGACTCCTTCGTCGGTCGCGAAGTCAGCCTGAATACACAGTGCCCCCGCCTCTTGCAGGCCTTCAATGGCCGGGTAGTGCGTCCGGTAGCTGACGATCACCGGCTGCTTTTGATTCAGAAAATGCCACGCGATGGCGAGACCGATGCGACGGCCCCCTCCGGTGATAAGTATTGGCAAAGCGGGCTTTTTACCCATCGAGTTCTCCATGAGTCGCAAACGATGGGTCAAACATTTAACCCATCAGCATCCAGGTCGCTGGAACAGCTGCTACAAGAAGCAGGCCGATCAAAGCCATTTCCTGGCGTTTTAATACGTTGTCATGCGCGTGAGTTTTGCGGGCATAAAGGAAAACCAGCAACCCCGGAGCATACAGCACCACGGACAACAGCAGGTGCATCGGACCTGACGCGTACAGTAACCATAAGCCATAAATGCATGCACCGACACCAACAGCCTGATGAATTGGACGGGTCGCTATCTTCAGCAAAAATGCGCCGACGAGGAAATAGGGCACCAGAATCATCTCTGAGGCAATAGTCAGCAGCGTATTGTAGTCAGAACCTGTGAGCCAGATCAGCACCAGACAGACCTGTACGCAGATGTTCGTCAGCCACAATGATGCAGATGGCGCACCTTGCGCATTTTGACGCGCAAAAATACGCGGGAATGCTTTGTGAGTGGATGCCAGAAACGGGACTTCCGCCGCCATAATCGTCCAGCTCAAATAGGCACCGCAGACAGAGACTATCAACCCCGCGGCGATAATGATTTCGCCCCATGGCCCCATCATTTTTACCATCAGACCAGCCATTGATGGGTTGCGGATTTCAGCCAGTTCGGGGCGTGCGACCACGCCAAGAGAAAGCAGGGTCACCAACAGATATACGCCAAGCGCGGCAAGTACGGCCAGCAACGTTGCGCGTCCGACATCGCGTTTGTTCCTCGCCCGTGCGGAAACCACGACAGCGCCTTCCACACCGATAAACACCCACAGGGTGATAAGCATGGTGTTTTTAACTTGCTCCCAAACAGGAACACCCAGTTTCACACCGGTAAAGTCGAGGCTAAAGGTGTCGAGCTTAAATAACATGAATGCCAGCACGATAAACAGGCCGAGCGGCAGTAGCTTCGCCAGCGTCGCCACCAGATTAATGCTGGCGGCTGTCTGTACGCCACGTAACACCAGAAAATGCACGATCCACAGCAGTACCGATGCGCCAACAATAGACTGCCATGTATTCCCGTCGCCAAACAAACGCAACGCAGGTGTATCGGTAAAGAAGCTAAGTGCGGAAAAGACGATAACCAGATAGGAAACGTTAGCGATAACGGCACACAGCCAATATCCCCACGCGGAGCAAAAACCGATCAGTTCGCCGAAGCCTTCGCGCGCGTAGGTAAAGATACCACCGTCCAGTTCCGGGCGGATACGTGTCAGGATAAGCATGGCAAACGCGAGCAGCAGGATCCCCGCACCCGTAATCGCCCAACCAATCAATAACGCTGCCGGGCTGGCTACCGCAGCCATATTTTGTGGCAGGCTGAAAACACCAGCGCCAAGCATTGAGCTTAGAACCAGCGCTGTCAGTGCGCTCAGACCCAATTTCTTTTCCATTTGTATCCAGTTACAAAAACGAGAGTGAGAGAATAATTATTTTGGCAAATCGCATAAAAATGGTGAAAGCGACTCAAGGCGCGGGATTTTACGGAGAGAAGACAGCGCATGCAATGGGGACAGGCAGATTTGTGACTAAAAATGCTAAAGGCGACATAAAGCCGCCTTTTATTATTACTATTGTCTGTTACTTATACAGGTCGGCGCTGATGGTCATGTTGTTACCACGCTCCGACCACTGGCGGGTGATGTGGTAGTACTTCGCACCTTTTTTCGCTGCGCGTTTAGCAACCTGGTAAGAGACTTCGGTCATGTTGCCATAGTTACCGGTAAACTTGATGCTGTCGAATGGCACCATCATCGCGGCGGTAGCTTTGTTCAGCTCTTCAACTTTAGTACCGTCAGGCAGGGTGACAGTGTAACGTCCGCCTTTAGTTGATTGAGTTTCGAAGAAACGACCCACTTCGGCACTCGGAGACGCGGTTGTTGCCACGCCAGGAATTTCAACTTTCTTCGCGGCTTCGCCACCGGCTGCTAACGCAGCACGTCCGGCATCAGAATCAGCAGGGATCGCATCAGGGCTTTGAACAACACGTTTTTTCGCATCTTCTTTGTAGATGAATGCGGTAATACGTTGGTTACCACCCTGGTTGGCATCAACCTGGCGTACGATATAGAAAGAGTAAGCCCCTTTTTCTTTCGCCACTTTGGTGATGGCATCATTTACTTCAGGCTGGCTGCGGTAGAAACCCTGAACCGTAACGGTATCGAAAGGTTCAATCAGAACGGCCTGGTCTTTCGGTAATTCCATAACGCCGTTGATGACGCGATTTTTGGTGACTTCTGCTTTTTCAGCATCGGCTTTATAGATATCGGCGACGACGCGCCAGTTACCGCCACTGCCAAAATCTGAGGTATCAACAACATAAAAGGAGGCTGCACCGTCTTTATCTGCACGACGGGATACGGCGTCTACCGCATCACCAATAGCATTAAAACGACCGGTAACCACAATGCGGTCATAGGGTTTCAGGGCAGCCGCTTGCTCCGGCGTCAATTCTGTCGCTGCATTTACAGAAAAAGCAGTCGCAGAAAGAAGAGCGGACGCCAGGAGAGTGTTCTTAAGCTTCATAAAAATAATCCTTCGCCTTGCGCAAACCAGGTACTGGTATTGTTATTGACTAGAAACGTGGCTGATTATTGCATTTAAATTGTGTCAGTGTCTGCGTGATTTTTCACTCATCGTGCCACCCATGCTAACAACATCGATAACATTTAGTGATATGTCTAAAAATTCGGCGTTTGGCGGCTAAAACTGATAAAGCAGTTGAATTTCATAAGTTAATTTAATGTTAATCAATTGTTCTAAGGTGGCGCTTAATCATGTTTTGCCGCTTCGCTTGAGCGAATTATCAGCCTTTGTGGGCTATTTAAAGGGCATTATCCCTGCTTGCGAGTGAATTCATTCCTGTTTTGCAAATTTCATAATAAATACTGTTTTTTGGCGCTAGATCACAGGCGTCATTTTCAGTAGGTTATACAGAGTTTGTTACTGTTTTATTTTATTGAGGTAACACTGAGCTCTCTCGGGAGTGTGCGCATGCCTCTTGCGAACATTGATAAACCATCATCAAAAATACAGATGGAAGGGAACATTATGCGAATTGGCATACCAAAAGAACGGTTAACCAATGAAACCCGTGTTGCAGCCACACCGAAAACGGTTGAGCAGCTGCTGAAGCTGGGTTTTAGCGTCGCGGTTGAAAGCGGCGCAGGTCAACTGGCTAGTTTTGACGATAAGGCGTTTGTGCAAGCAGGCGCAGAAATTGTTGACGGGAATGCTGTCTGGCAGTCAGAGATTATCCTGAAGGTCAATGCGCCAGAAGCGTTTGAGATTCCGTTGCTTAATCCGGGTACCACGCTGGTGAGTTTTCTCTGGCCTGCGCAGAACCCTGAGCTACTGCAAAAACTCGCTGAGCGAAATGTAACAGTCATGGCGATGGATTCCGTGCCGCGTATTTCGCGTGCGCAGTCACTGGATGCCTTAAGCTCGATGGCTAACATTGCCGGGTATCGTGCAATTGTAGAAGCTGCACATGAGTTCGGACGGTTCTTTACCGGGCAAATTACCGCGGCGGGTAAAGTTCCACCTGCCAAGGTGATGGTGATCGGTGCTGGTGTGGCGGGATTGGCCGCTATCGGTGCGGCAAACAGCCTCGGGGCGATTGTTCGCGCCTTTGACACACGCCCGGAAGTAAAAGAACAAGTTCAGAGTATGGGCGCTGAGTTCCTCGAACTGGACTTTAAAGAAGAAGCGGGCAGCGGCGATGGCTACGCCAAAGTGATGTCCGAAGCGTTTATTAAAGCGGAGATGGAGCTGTTCGCCGCTCAGGCAAAAGACGTCGACATCATCGTTACCACCGCGCTGATCCCAGGGAAACCTGCGCCGAAACTGATCACGCGAGAGATGGTTGATTCGATGAAGTCCGGCAGCGTGATTGTCGATCTCGCCGCGCAAAATGGGGGTAACTGCGAGTATACCGTTGCCAATCAGGTGACCACCACCGAGAACGGCGTCAAGGTCATTGGCTATACCGATTTGCCGGGTCGTTTACCGACTCAGTCTTCGCAATTGTATGGCACCAACCTTGTCAACCTGCTGAAACTGTTGTGCAAAGAGAAAGACGGCAACATCACCGTTGATTTTGACGATGTGGTGGTGCGCGGTGTGACAGTGGTTCGCGATGGTGAAATTACGTGGCCTGCACCACCCATCCAGGTTTCTGCTCAGCCACAAGCGGCACCTAAAGCTGCGCCTGCACCACAGGAAGAGAAAAAACCTGCATCCCCATGGCGCAAATATGCGCTGATGGCGCTGGTGGTGATTCTGTTTGGCTGGCTAGCCGATGTCGCGCCAAAAGAGTTCCTCGGACACTTTACGGTGTTCGCACTTTCCTGCGTGGTGGGTTACTACGTGGTGTGGAATGTCTCGCATGCGTTGCATACCCCGCTGATGTCCGTGACGAACGCTATCTCCGGAATCATCGTCGTGGGGGCATTATTACAAATTGGCCAGGGCGGCTGGGTGAGTTTCCTGAGTTTTATCGCGGTGCTTATTGCCAGCATTAATATTTTCGGTGGCTTCACCGTGACTCAGCGCATGCTGAAAATGTTCCGGAAAAACTAAGGGGTAACATATGTCTGGAGGATTAGTTACAGCTGCATACATTGTTGCCGCAATCCTGTTTATTTTTAGTCTGGCGGGGCTTTCCAAACACGAAACGTCTCAACAGGGTAACAACTACGGCATCGCCGGGATGGCGATTGCGCTGATTGCCACGATTTTTGGCCCGGATACCGGCAACGTCGCCTGGATTCTGGTCGCAATGATCATCGGTGGTGCAATTGGTATTCGTCTGGCGAAAAGAGTCGAGATGACCGAGATGCCGGAGCTGGTGGCGATTCTGCACAGCTTCGTCGGTCTGGCAGCGGTACTGGTTGGTTTTAACAGCTATCTGTATCACGATACCGGTCTGGAACCGATCCTGGTGAACATTCACCTGACTGAAGTGTTCCTCGGTATCTTTATCGGTGCAGTAACTTTCACCGGTTCTATCGTGGCGTTTGGTAAACTGCGCGGCAAGATCTCATCTAAGCCGCTGATGCTGCCGAATCGCCATAAGTTGAACCTGGCGGCGCTGGTGGTTTCTTTCCTGCTGCTGGTCGTGTTTGTTCGTACCGAGAGCGTGGGCCTGCAGGTCCTGGCGCTGCTGGTGATGACCATTATCGCACTGGCGTTTGGCTGGCACCTGGTCGCATCCATCGGTGGGGCCGATATGCCGGTCGTCGTCTCTATGCTGAACTCCTATTCAGGATGGGCGGCGGCAGCGGCAGGCTTTATGCTGAGCAACGATCTGCTGATTGTTACGGGTGCGCTAGTCGGTTCCTCGGGTGCGATTCTGTCTTACATTATGTGTAAGGCAATGAACCGTTCTTTCATCAGCGTTATTGCAGGGGGATTTGGCACAGACGGCTCCTCAACTGGTGATACCGAAGAAGCAGGCGAACATCGCGAGATCAATGCCGAAGATACCGCTGAAATGCTGAAAAATTCGCATTCCGTGATTATCACCCCAGGCTACGGTATGGCGGTGGCGCAGGCGCAGTATCCGGTGGCGGAAATTACTGAGAAACTGCGCGCCCGTGGTATCAAAGTTCGCTTTGGTATTCACCCGGTAGCAGGGCGCTTGCCTGGTCATATGAACGTGCTGCTGGCGGAAGCCAAAGTGCCGTATGACATCGTGTTGGAAATGGATGAGATCAACGATGATTTCGCCGACACCGATACCGTGCTGGTTATTGGCGCGAATGATACGGTAAACCCGGCAGCGCAAGACGATCCGCGCAGCCCGATTGCCGGAATGCCCGTACTGGAAGTGTGGAAAGCGCAGAATGTTATCGTGTTCAAACGCTCAATGAACACCGGTTATGCAGGCGTGCAGAACCCGCTGTTCTTTAAAGAAAACACCCATATGCTGTTTGGCGATGCCAAAGCCAGCGTGGATGCAATTCTAAAAGCGTTGTAATGCGTGCCTAAAAGTAAAACGGCCTCTGCGGAGGCCGTTTTTTTTGTTAAACATCCAGTTTACGCTGGGTAATCCATTCCACACGAGCCGGATCGCGATGCGAGAAAAATGCACTGATCCCGGCGTCCATGGCGGCGATTTGCGTCATTTCTTCAGCCGTTAAGGTAAAATCCAGTATCTGAATATTCTCTGTCATACGCGCTTTACGCACGGTTTTCGCCAGAGAAATAATTCCGCGTTGATAAATCCAACGCAGCACCACCTGGCCGACGCTTTTCCCATACTTCTCACCAATCGCGGCCAGTGTCGGATTTTGAAACAGGTCATTACGCCCCTCGGCGAACGGCGCCCAGGCTTGTGGTTGAATATTGCGGCTCTGCATCCAGGCTACGGCATGCGGTTGCTGGTGGAAGGGATTCACCTCTATCTGATTCACCGCCGGGATGATGCGGTTGAAGGCCATCAAATCTGCCAGGCGGTCCGGGTGGAAATTGCTGACGCCAATCGCGCGAATTTTCCCTTCCTCGTAGAGTTCCTCCATTGCACGCCAGGCACCGTGCACGTCGCCATAGGGCTGGTGGATTAAATACAGGTCAAGGTAATCAAGCTGAAGACGCTGTAACGAACGCGCAAACTGAGCTTTTGCGCCAGCGTAGCTGGTATCTTGTAACCACAGCTTGGTTGTAATGAAGAGTTCATCGCGGGGTACGCCGCTTTGTTTCAGCGCATTGCCGACCTGAGTTTCATTCAGATAGGAGGCGGCGGTATCGATCAGGCGATATCCCGTTTCGATGGCATCCCGCACGGCTTGCTCACACTCGTTTGCTTCGGTCATTTGGTATACGCCAAAACCGAGCAGAGGCATCTCAACACCGTTATTTAAGACAGTTGTATTCATGGAACGCTCCTGAACATCATTTTTTGCATTGGCAGCAGATTAGCAAAAATCTGTTCACACCATTAGTCGGTCAAATCGGCATAGACTTATGAGCTAAATTCATTTTTAGCAGGATTATATGCGAAGTTTGTCACATATGCCTGGTGCGAAAAGGGCGTTATTCATGATTGATACTCATAAACTTATGCTTCTTTCGCTATCTAATCACTGCCATTCGCCCCGTATATACTGCCACCTGACTTTTCCCAAGATAACAGGACGCTATGCGTACACGTGAACAGCGCTCACCGGTTGCGACGGCAAGCCACACCGGTCTCTCTTTTATTCTTATCCTCAGCGCCTTGATGGCCTTTACTTCACTTTCAACCGATATCTATCTCCCGGCAATGCCGACCATGGCAGGGGATTTAAACGGTAATGTGGAGCTTACTGTTACCGGTTTTTTGGTGGGGTTTGCTATTGCCCAGCTGATCTGGGGACCGATCAGCGATCATCTGGGCAGGCGTACGCCGCTGTTTATCGGCATGGTGCTGTTTATCATCGGTTCGGCGGGGTGTGCGTTGTCTACAGATATCACGCAAATTGTTTTCTGGCGGGTCTTTCAGGCGCTGGGGGCCTGTACCGGACCGATGCTGGCGCGTGCCATGATTCGTGATCTCTTTGCTCGTACTCGTGCGGCGCAAATGTTGTCAACCCTGGTACTGGTTATGGCGATTGCCCCCATCGCAGGGCCATTGATTGGCGGGCAAATTATTCGACTGAGCACCTGGCACTCTATTTTTTGGTTACTGGTGGTCATTGGCGTGCTGATGTTTATTTCGTTGCTGTGGTTGCCGGAAACACTTCCTGAAGAAAGACGCGTAAAAGCCTCACTGGCAGGCGCATTTCGTCATTACCGCGCGCTATTAACCAATGGCCGATTTATGCGCTACACCCTGAGTCTGACCTTTTATTACGTGGGTGCGTATGCGTTTATTACCGGTTCGCCATTTGTTTACATTCGCTATTACCATGTCGACCCACAGCATTACGGCTGGTTATTTGCGTTAAATATTGTCGGCGTTATGGCGATGAGTGCGGTCAATCGCCGGCTGGTGCAACGGCATGCGTTAGAACAGTTACTGAAGTACGCGACGATGTTAGCGGCACTGGCTGCTGTTGCATTGGCACTGCTGGTTAAGCTGGAAATAGGGGGGGTTATTGCCATTATCATCACTGTGTTTCTGTTGTTTTCGATGAATGGGATCATTGCAGCAACGTCGACGGCCGCCGCGCTGGATGCGGCCCCCAATATCGCCGGTTCAGCTTCGGCGTTGATTGGTTCATTACAGTATGGCAGTGGCATCATCTCGTCTTTACTGCTGGCGAGATTGAGTGACGGCACCCCCTGGACTATGGCATGGATTATTGCGCTATTCACACTGATGAGCGCCGCACTGGTATTCCGTGTCAAACAGTAGTTGAACAGCCCCGCGATAGCGGGGCATACATTTATTCTTTGTTAAGATCGCTCAGCAGGACGGCAATACTTTGACCACCATTTGTTTGCTCAAGGGCAATTTTTACGATGATGGTCAGCGGTACTGAAAGCAGCATTCCAACGGGGCCGAGCAGCCAGCCCCAAAAAATCAGCGACAGGAATACCACCAGCGTAGAAAGTCCCAACCCGCGCCCCATGATGCGGGGTTCCAGGATATTGCCGAATACCAGGTTAATCACAAGATAACCTGCCAGCACGAGCAGCGCATCGTAAAAACCACTGAATACCAGGACCTGAGCAATAGGAGGAATCGCAGCCAGCACCGAACCGATGTTAGGAATATAGTTCAGGGCAAAGGCCAGCAGTCCCCAGACAAACGCGAAGCGAACATCCAGTGCGGCAAGCATGCCCCAGGCGACCAGGCCGGTGACGATACTGATGGCGGTTTTTAGCACCAGATAGTGTGAAACACTGTCGATAGCGCGTTGGATCGCGGCCATTCCTTCAAGAGGGCGGCTCATCATTTGTTTGAGTTTGCCGGGGAGTTGCGGTACTTCCAGCAGCATAAAAACCACGGTCAGCAGCAGTAGAAATATCGAGGACATCGCATTAGAGAGTTGCGTCAATAAATTGGTGACCAGCGTCATTGCAGCGTTCGGGTCAACATATTTCACCAACTCGTCGACGGAAACCCCGATCCCCGCACGTTGTAGCCACGGTTCGATATTTTTCAGTGGGATAACCAGGGACGAACGATATTGCGGCAGTGTCCGTGCCAGCTCATTTAAGGATGTACCTAAATAAGCCAGAAGCAGCACCATTAGCATGACAATAATAACAACCAGCAATGACACGGCGAATACACGCGGTATACGGAGCCTAACCATGCGCTGTACTACGGGATTGAGCACGACGGCGATAAATAACGCCAGAATAAACGGTACGATGATATCGGCGGCAAATCGGATACCGGTTAAAATGATAACCAACATGCCGAGCATAATAACTATTTTTAGGCCGTTAAGCGTGATGATCGGTTTTGCCATGTGAATCCCTGAGTTTTTTATCAATATAATAATGTGATCTGCCTCGAGCCGTTATAACAAAAATCAAACGAGTCGGGTAAAGAAGTGAAAAGATTTTGAGTTCGCATTGAACCTATGATACAAATCATCTGTGTTTAACTACCGAGGACAATTATCATCCGCGATGATGAGAAGCAACACTGCGGATAATTGTAATATTATGGACAATACGTTCAGGATGTTTTTGCGTTTACCTACACTTCTTCGTACCTCTTCCACTTTCTTGCTTGCGGGTGAGCAACACTGGCGCAACGCGCTTTAGTCCCTTCTTCTGCCTGAGCTGGCGTTATGCGCTGAGCTATCTGATTCTATTTTTTGGTTTACTGCATGCAGTAGGCCCAAAGGACTATATTCTCAAGCAGGAGAAGCATCATGTTTTACTGGATATTATTAGGTCTGGCCATTGCGGCTGAAATTACCGGTACGCTGTCAATGAAATGGGCAAGTGTAGGCCATGGTAATGCGGGCTTTATTTTAATGCTGGTAATGATCGCCTTATCGTATATTTTTCTCAGTTTTGCCGTTAAAAAAATCGCACTTGGTGTGGCCTATGCCTTATGGGAAGGTATCGGAATTTTATTTATTACGCTGTTTAGCGTGCTGTTATTCGACGAAACCTTGTCAACGATGAAAGTTGCTGGACTGGTCTCGCTGGTGTTAGGCATTGTGTTGATTAAATCGGGTACACGCAAGCCGGCAAAAGCGAGGAGGGAGGTGACCCATGCAGCAGTTTGAGTGGGTTCACGGCGCCTGGCTTGGAATGGCTATCGTTCTTGAAATCGTTGCTAACGTCTTCTTAAAATTTTCCGATGGTTTCCGCCGTAAGGCTTATGGCGTGTTGTCGCTGGTGGCGGTGTTAGCGGCCTTTAGTGCGCTGTCCCAGGCGGTAAAAGGGATCGACCTTTCTGTCGCCTACGCGCTGTGGGGAGGATTCGGGATCGCCGCAACGTTAGCCGCAGGATGGGTGCTTTTTGGTCAGCGTCTGAATAACAAAGGCTGGATTGGCGTCGCTTTGCTTCTGGCCGGAATGATAATGATCAAACTTGCCTAATCTACGTGCTGCCCGCAAACGTGGGCAGCATGTGTTATCCCTTCGCCAGTGCTTCGAGTTTATCGCGAAAACCCGTCACGGAAATGGCGCGATTATCTGCCCGCCAGCGATCTTTTGCTGCTGGAGCGGAGCTTTGCACACCAATCAATTGCCAGCCTGAATCTGTCTTTAACATCAATGGGGAGCCGCTGTCGCCAGGGAGCGTATCGCACTGATGCGACAAGACGGTATTTTGCGCCCAGCCAGTTACCACGCAATCCTGATGCGTGTACAGGTCATCCAGGTGATCTTCCGGATACCCCGACTGAGTCACTTTACGGTCAGCCGCTTTTAGCGCAGCGGTTAACGCGGCTTTATCACCGTCAAATAACGGTAGCGGCGTGATCCCGGAAGGGGGATAACGTAGCACCACCAGGCCAAAATCCCACGGGGCCGCAGAAGGTGGGACAATCCAGCCGTCACCATCTGCTTTTAAACGCTTGCCGAGAGAGGGATCAACCCGTCCTTCAATGCCGTGGATTTCATAGCGCCAGATACCCTTTTTCGACACAAAACGTAGCGCGACGGCTTTATCCGGCTTGCCTTTTGGTGGGGTGAGTAAGCAGTGCCCGGCAGTCAGGGCCAGGTGAGGTGAAATGAGCGTAGCCGTGCACAGGTTACCGCTGGCGGTTTCCAGTTGCCCGATAGCGTCCCACGGTGATTGCGTCGGGTCAGTCACCCTCACACGATCGTCATGACCAAAAAACAGCGTTTTTATGTTATCGGCTTCAGCAACGGTCGTTGCAGGCTGCTCCGCATGTGCAACGACAGGAAATAGACAAATTGAACCCAGTAATACCGCAATGGTTTTATGCATATCACACTCTGGTGGGGAATTATGATTATTAACAGCAAACCCTCAGTTAATACTATAGACGGGACGGCGGGAAAGTGGGAGTAAAATCAGATAACTACACTCAGGAAAGATAAAAATGCATGGCGATAAGAGCGCAAATTATCAGGGTAATAAGAATGAACTCAAAGCGGTAATGTGACACCATTTTACCCTCCGAAAGGCGGCGCTAAATCAGAGTGATTTAGCGCCGTATGCTATGGCATGGGGGACGCCATGGTTACTACAGATGTTTTATGCAGCCGGTTGAGCAGCTGGTTTAGCGGTTTCGTGTTTTACTGCTTTTTTGGTGTGTTTTTTAGCGGCCTGAGCTTTCTGCTCTGCGGCTGGTTTGGTTGCAGCTGGTTTAGTTGCTGCTTTTTTGGTGTGTTTTTTGGCAGCCTGAGCTTTCTGCTCTGGCGCTTTTTGTTCTACAGCCGGTTTAGCTGCGGATTTTTTAGCGTGCTTTTTGGCAGCCTGTGCTTTCTGCGGCGCTGCTTTGTGTTGTTTTTTATGATGAGTGGTTTTTGCCGGTGCGGCTTTCGTGGTCGCAGCAGCAGTCGGAGCGGTAGTAGCAGTTGTTTCAGCAGCAAATGCAGCAGAAGACAGACCCATAGCAGCGGCAACAACCAGAGCTAATACTTTTTTCATTCTCATACCCTCGATTTGGTTTTTCATTCAACCCCACTGCGGGGCCGTTGAAATAACTATATCGCTGTAATCTCTGGGCTTCCGTGAGTCATTGGTTTCGGCGTGTAACCGTTTGTACAATGACTCACGGTCTACGATTACAGATAGCGGGCTTCCAGATGGGCGCGGAAATAGCGGCTGCTCAGCGGCTCTCCGGTTGCCTGAGTAATGAGCTGCTCGGTCGTGAAACGGCTGCCATGTTGCCAGATATTCTGGCGCAACCAGTCAAACAAGGCGCTAAAGTCTCCTTGCGCAATGGCGTGGTTTAAGTCTGGCAATGCACGGTTAGCCGCACTGAAAAGCTGCGCTGCATACATCGCCCCCAATGTGTACGAAGGGAAATAACCAAAACCGCCATCGGTCCAGTGGATATCCTGCATACAGCCGTTACGATAGTTCCCGATCGTAGACAGCCCTAACCAGGCCTGCATTTTTTCATTCCACAAGGCAGGAATATCATCGACCTCAATGTCGCCGTTAATCAACGCGCGCTCGATTTCATAACGCAGGATCACGTGAGCCGGATAGCTAACCTCGTCAGCGTCAACGCGGATAAAGCCCGGTTTAACCTGCTGGTTCCAGGCGATGAAATTGCTTTCCTCAAAGGCGGGTTGATCGCCGAAATGTCGGGTTACTGCGGGAATTAACCGTTTCAGAAACGCCGGGCTGCGGCCTAATTGCATTTCAAAGAACAGGCTCTGAGATTCATGGATGGCGGTTGATCGCGCCAGGGCAATAGGTTGCCCTGACCAGTTTTGAGGTAGATTTTGCTCATAACGCGCATGACCTGTCTCATGAATGACGCCAAATAACGCGCTGAGCAGTTCGTTTTCATCATAGCGGGTGGTAATCCGAACATCTTGTGGTACGCCGCCACAGAACGGATGCGCACTAATGTCCAGGCGTCCCGCGGTAAAATCAAAACCCAACTGCGCCATGGTTTCAAGACCCAGTTCACGCTGAACTGCAGTCGGGAAGGGGCCAACCGGGGCGATAAGCGATAGTTGTGATTGTTTGGCCACCACTTTATTGAGCAATTCGGGTAGCCAGCTTTTGATGTCGGCAAAGAGAATATCCAGCCGGGCGCTGGTCATCTCTGGTTCAAAGACATCCAGCAATGCGTCGTAAGGCGAGCATCCTTTCGCTTCTGCACGCAGTCGGGCTTCTTCGCGGCTGTACTTAACCACTTCTTTCAGGTTTTCAGCAAACCCTTCCCAGTCATTGGCCGGGCGTTGGCTGCGCCAGGCATGTTCGCAACGACTGCCCGCCAGTGATTTCGCTTCTACCAGTGATTCGGGTAGCAAGGACGCTTGATGGTGTAGCCGTGACATTTCGCGCAGATTGGCCTGCTCGACATCGTTCAGGTCTTCCTGCTGTGCGGCGGCGATCCACTTTGCCACATTGGCATCGGTTAACAGTTGATGTTCAAGCACGCTCAGTTCAGCCAGTGCTTCACCCCGGGCTTTGCTGCCGCCAGGCGGCATCATGGTAAACATGTCCCAACTGGCGATAGCCGAGAGGTGGGAAAAGCGAGAGAGGCGCTGGAACGTGCGGCTGAGCTGATGGTAATTATCATTGTTACTCATTTTTTGTTCTCGTTCTGTTGGACCAGATTCCAGAGTCTAACGCGATTTCGCAAATTAACCCATTCATCGTAGGTGATGGGAATTTTGGTAGCTTGTAAATGATAATGATACTTTTTATCATAATTGTGCATTGTTCAGATAACGAGAACATTTCATTTTATCCAAGGAGCAGGTGTGCAACAGGAAGTCAGTAACGAATATATCGCAAGGACAAAAGCGGTGGCTGGTTGTTTCTCTATGTTTTTGTTGATGTTCGGCCTCACATTTTCCCCATTATTTTTCCCTGCCAGTCAAGACCTGCTCGCCAAAGGATTACTTTTTCCGCTGCTGTTTACACTGGAATTTGTCGTCCTGGTGCCGTTGTATTATGTTTTCTTTAGAAAAAGAGACGGTCTAGGGAAAGGAACATTCAACGCCCGGTGGTTTGCCATATTGTTTGTTGCGCTGCTAATTGTACAGCTAGTCCTGCCCTGGGTATTGGGGATCAGAAAGACCGAAGAGTGGGTGACAAGCCAGGTCTCACTGAACAGCTACGCGCTTTGGTTATCCAGCGTAACGCTGATATTTATCGCACCCGTGTATGAAGAAATCATCTTCAGGGGCTGCCTGTTCAATGCTTTTCAGTACTGGTTCAATAATAAAACAGGACTGTCGTCAGTGGTGGTGTCGGCCATTTTCGCCGTGATGCATACCCAGTATGTGGATCTGAGAACGTTATTGATGTTGTTTATCGTGTCTCAGGTTTTGATCCTGGCGAGGCTGAAAAGTAACGGTTTACTGATGCCGATTATGCTACATATTTTGATGAACGGTACGGTAATTGCTCTGCAAATTAGCGCCCAGACGTTTATGTTATCGTGAGCTGTTTATGATGCCCGTTTTTCGGGCATCATTGATTATGCGTGCAGACGGTGGTGCAAACGGGCACCAACCAATAGCGCCAGCACCAGCATCAGTGCGATAAACCCGCCCACGCCGTTCCAGCCATAGCTATGCCAGAAAACGCCTCCTAGTGTACCGGCAATGCTTGAGCCTAGGTAATAGCTGAACAGATACAGTGAAGAGGCCTGACCTTTAGCGCGTTTGGCTCGCGGCCCGATCCAACTACTGGCCACGGAATGCGCGGCAAAGAACCCGGCTGAAAAAAGCAACATACCGGCAAAAATCAGCCATAACGAGGTAAACAGGGTCATTATTAGCCCGAACAACATCACGCCTGTCGAGAACAACATTACCGGGCCGCGCCCATAACGGGTGGTCATGGAACCGGCTTTAGGTGAGCTCCAGGTGCCGGTAAGATAAGCCACGGACAACAAACCGACGACAGCCTGGCTGAGTTCCCACGGAGACAGCATCAGACGGTAGCCGATGTAGTTAAACAGTGTGACAAACGACCCCATCAGCAAGAACCCTTCTGCGAACAACAGCGGAAGTCCTCTGTCACGCCAGTGCAAACGGAAGTTGATAAATAACGTTTTAGGCCGTAACGATGTCGGTCTGAAGTGCCGTGATTCCGGTAAGATCTTCCAGAACATGAGCGCGGAGGCGAGGGCAAAGCAGCCAATGGCCGCCAGCGCGATTCGCCAGTTAAAAAAGTCAGTAAATACGCCGCTAATCAAACGACCACTCATACCACCAATCGAGTTTCCGCTGATGTATAAGCCCATTGAAAATGCGACAAAACTCGGGTGAATTTCCTCACTTAAATAGGTCATTCCCACGGCCGCCACGCCGCTCAGTGACAGTCCAATCAGCGCGCGCATGATTAAAATACCGTGCCAACTGGTCATCATTGTAGAAAGCAACGTACAGCAGGAGGCCAGCAGCAACGCGGTGACCATCACCGGTTTACGGCCTATGGCGTCGGAAAGTGGGCCGGTAAACAGTAAGCCGATTGCCAACATGGCCGTTGAGATAGAAAGTGAAATACTACTGCTAGCTGGCGATACGCCAAACTCATGCGACAGCACAGGCAGTATGGGCTGTACGCAATAGAGAAGGGCAAATGTCGCCAGTCCGGCAGAAAAAAGCGCCAGCGTGACGCGCATAAAAGGGGATGTACCGCGTTTAATAAAACCATCCGGCGCAGTGACTCTTTGTTCATCAACATCGCTCGCCGGTGCGGTATCGACAGTAGTTGTACGGCTCACTTAAAATCCTTGCTCAATCATTTGCATCTATACCCTGCGTTTTTCAAGCCACGCAATGTGACGTGAAATCCATTGGGTCTACAGGACCAGCCTTAAGAGTATGAAAATCACAATATTCTGTCTAATATATTAATAATCTCAAATAATATTTTAAAAATATGAATATTGAACTGCGTCACCTACGTTACTTTGTGGCAGTTGCGGAAGAGCTGCATTTTGGTCGTGCAGCGGCACGACTGAATATTTCGCAACCTCCGTTGAGTCAGCAGATCCAGATCCTCGAACAGCAGGTGGGTGCACGGCTACTGGCGCGGACTAACCGCAGCGTGGCGCTTACCGCTGCCGGGAAACAGTTTCTGGCGGACAGTCGGCAGATCCTGGGGCTGGTAAATGAGGCTGCCGCCCGTGCCGAACGATTACACCTGGGAGAGTCGGGGGAACTGCGCATCGGTTTTACGTCATCAGCCCCGTTTATTAAGGCAGTGTCCGATACGCTGTCTCTTTTTCGCCAATGTTATCCAGCAGTGCATATGCAAACCCGTGAAATGAATACGCGCGAGCAAATTGCCCCGCTCAACGAGGGTGCACTGGATTTGGGGCTCTTGCGCAATACGCAACTTCCGGACACATTGGCGCGGGAGGTCATTTTGCATGAACCGCTGATGGCGATGATCCCACGCGCACATCCTCTGGCGCAAAAGCCGGTGGTGACGCTGGCGGAGCTGGCAAATGAGCCGTTTGTCTTTTTTGATCCGCATGTTGGAACGGGGTTGTATGACGATATTCTCGGCCTGATGCGCCGTTACGATCTGAAACCAACCATCACCCAGGAGGTCGGTGAGGCGATGACTATCATTGGACTGGTGGCCGCAGGGTTGGGGGTTTCCATTTTGCCAGCCTCTTTTAAACGGGTGCAATTGTATGAAATGTGTTGGATCCCCATTGCGGAAGACGATGCGGTCTCCGAAATGTGGTTGGTGTGGCCGAAGCATCATGAACAAAGCCACGCAGCGCAACGTTTTCGCCAGCAGCTTTTAGCCGCGGTGCAGCGCGGTTAATTTAGTTTAAAAATGGTCGAAAATGTGCAGTAAATCACAAGGCTAAGTAAAAAGTTGACGGAAACCATTGAAGTGCTTCACCATAGCCCGCAGATTATTTCGGAGCGCGAAAATAAAGGGAGTAAGTGGTGGTTGCTGATAGTCAGCCTGGGCATATCGATCAAATTAAGCAGACCAATGCGGGCGCGGTTTATCGTCTGATTGATCAGCTGGGACCGGTATCGCGTATTGATCTCTCTCGCCTGGCACAATTGGCCCCTGCCAGTATTACCAAAATTGTCCGAGAAATGCTGGAAGCGCATTTGGTGCAGGAGCTGGAAATAAAAGAAGCCGGTAACCGTGGACGTCCGGCTGTAGGGCTGGTGGTTGAAACAGAAGCCTGGCATTACCTTTCTATTCGTATTAGTCGTGGCGAGATTTTCCTGGCGCTGCGCGATCTGAGCAGCAAACTGGTGGTCGAGGATTGTCTTGAAATGGCGCTGGTCAGCGAGACACCGTTACTGGAACGGGTTGTTGCGCAAGTTGATCAGTTTTTTATCCGTCACCAGCAAAAACTCGAGCGCTTGACCTCTATTGCGATTACCTTACCCGGCATTATTGATACAGAGAACGGTATTGTACATCGTATGCCGTTCTATGATGACGTCAAAGAGATGCCGCTGGGCGAAACGCTGGAGCGGCATACTGGCGTGCCGGTGTACATTCAGCACGATATCAGCGCCTGGACCATGGCAGAAGCGCTGTTTGGTGCATCACGCGGGGCGCGTGATGTTATTCAGGTGGTCATTGATCATAACGTGGGTGCAGGGGTGATCACTGATGGTCATTTACTGCATGCAGGCAGCAGTAGCCTGGTTGAAATAGGTCATACGCAGGTGGACCCTTACGGCAAACGTTGCTACTGCGGTAACCATGGGTGCCTGGAAACGATCGCCAGCGTCGACAGCGTGCTGGAACTGGCGCAGGTGCGACTGAAGCAGTCAATGAGCTCCTCTCTGCACGGACAACCGTTGACGGTAGACGCACTGTGTCAGGCGGCCATGCAGGGTGATTTATTGGCGAAAGATATTATTAACGGCGTTGGAACCCATGTCGGTCGTATCCTGGCTATCATGGTGAATTTGTTCAACCCGCAAAAGATATTGATAGGATCTCCACTCAGTAAAGCCGCTGACATTTTGTTCCCGACCATTGCTGACAGCATTCGTCAACAGGCGCTTCCGGCCTACAGCCAGCACATTGTTGTCGAAAGTACGCAATTCTCTAATCAGGGAACGATGGCGGGGGCTGCCCTCGTTAAGGACGCGATGTATAACGGTTCTTTGTTGATTCGTCTATTACAGGGTTAACATTTTTTAACTGTTGTACGAAAAATTGCGCTATCTCAAGCTGGTTCTGGCCGTCATACCTTAGACTTTCTCCACTGTTTTATTTTCCTGACTTATATTTTCATAGCATACGGTGGAGTTAGTGATGCTGAAGCGTTTCTTTATTACAGGTACAGACACTTCTGTTGGGAAGACCGTGGTTTCCCGCGCATTACTACAAGCGTTAGCGTCAGGGGGTAAAAGTGTGGCGGGTTACAAACCCGTAGCCAAAGGCAGCAAAGAGACACCGGAAGGTATGCGCAATAAAGATGCGCTGGTACTGCAAAGCGTGTCATCCATCGAACTGCCGTACGAGGCGGTTAACCCTATCGCGCTGAGCGAAGACGAAAGCAGCGTGGCGCATAGCGGTCCGGTTAACTACACCCTGTTATCCAATGGACTGGCAAGCCTGAGCGAGAAGGTTGATCACGTTGTTGTTGAAGGCACAGGTGGCTGGCGTAGTCTGATGAACGATCTGCGTCCGTTATCGGAGTGGGTGGTACAGGAGCAACTCCCGGTTCTGATGGTGGTGGGTATTCAGGAAGGCTGTATTAACCATGCCATTCTTACCGCACAGGCGATTGCCAGTGATGGGCTGCCGTTGATTGGCTGGGTAGCGAACCGTATTAACCCTGGATTGGCGCATTATGCCGAAATCATCGACGTGCTAAGTAAAAAATTACCGGCACCGTTGATTGGTGAATTGCCTTATTTGCCACGAGCAGAGCAGCGCGAGCTTTCTCAGTACATTCGTCTGTCAATGCTCGGCAGCGTGTTGTCTGTAGATAGAGTCATGGCGTAACGTTCGCGACAGCACTGACGCCACGACGCATGCAATCAACAGGCCGGGGAGTAGTTGATACTCCCCGGTCATTTCACAGACCATCAATGTCGACATAATGGGGGCATGGGTCGTCGCCGCCAGCAGTGTAGCCATTCCTGTTAAGCCCAACAGCACCGCAATTTCATCCGTCCCCGGAAGCCAGAATCCCCATACCCGACCCAGCAACATACCGACTGACAAACCGACGAACAGCGTGGGTGTAAACACGCCGCCGGGTGCCCCTGACCCGCTACTGGCGAGTACGGCCAGTAACTTGCAGATGAAAATTCCACTGATGACGGCGAGCAAAGGGGGAGAGAGTAAATACGATTGTACTACGCTGTAGCCGTTGCCCCAGACCGCAGGAGTAAATAGCGACAACAGACCAACGATCAGCCCGCCCAGGGCTAACTGGCCTGGTGGTGCGAGCTTTAAGCGCAAAAAGCTGTTGTGACTGGTGGTCATAAGCCACATAAAAAGAGGTCCGCAGAGACCGGCTAACAGTCCAGTGCTGATAATCATCACATATTCCAGCACATGCAGTTCCCGAGTCAGATGAACGGTATACAGCAGCGCGTTGCTGTCGCTAAGCGCATTGGTAGTTAACAATGCGACGACGGCGGAGACAACCACCGGCCCTAATGAGGCGAGGATCAACGTGCCAAACAGCACTTCGGCAATAAATAAGCTACCCGCCAACGGAGCGTGATACGCACCAGCCATACCTGCAGCCGCCCCACAGGCAATCCATAATTTCCATTCCGAACGCGGTGTGAAGCGTTGCGCGAAGCACGAAGCCGCCAGTGCGGCCAATAAAATCATTGCCCCTTCACGACCAATGGCGCTGCCGCTTGCCACCACCACCAAAGAGGCCAGTGATTTCACCAGACTTGCGCTGACGTCGAACTGTCCGTCAGTCTGCAGGGCTTCCATATAGTCTGTGGGGGCCTGTGGGCGTAAACGATTAAATTTTTGCCAGCCCCAAAGCAAGAGTCCAGCCGCCAGACCACCGAGCGCAGGTGTCAGCATGCGTCTGAACGGCGGTAGATTTGTCGCGGCGTTGACCAAGCTTCCCGTATCGTTACTCAGGAACAGCCACTCAAGCAATTGCATCGCATGACGAAATCCTGCAACGGCCAGGGCTGCAAGGATACCAATCAGCGCGGCGATCAGTAGACGCCGAAACAGAGTGCGCAGGTCAGGATAAGCATGTAAGCGATGCATGGGTTGCCAGACAGGAAAATTCAGACGGCCTATTTTGCGGGTAATTAGCCGCAGAAGCAAAAGCTCAGCGTGCGAAACTCTCGGGTAAATGGGCAGGGAATATCCTGCCCATAGGCGAAATTAACGGAACAAGGGTTTATCTGCCACCGGAACTAATAACTGCGACTGCCATTGTGCCAGTGTCAGGCGAGCCAGTTTACCCAACGCCTGGTAGAACGGATGGTCCGCCTTCTCGATAAAAACGTCGAGGAAGCGAGCCGACCACGGCAATAGATGCCAGGACAGCAATTGCTCACATTCGGTGTGGCGGCCATTTTCGGCAAGCCAGGCTGTCAGCAGTAACAACGAACCAAAGTGATCTTCTGGCTCATTCTGTTGCAACGCAAACTGAATGCCGTTGTCGCGCATCCATTGACGTAACGCCAGAGTGGATTCACCAAACAACACGTTTTCGCGATCCAGCCAGACCGAACCCCAGGGCGGGGATGGCAATGCGTAGGGGCCGATAAACAAACGTTGCCAGGCTTGCGGGAGCGTTTCATCGCTATCTGTCTGCATCTGTGCAGCCAGTGGCGACAGCGTAGCTTCTGGCAGCGGCCACTGTGCTTGCCAGCCATCCGCTTTTAACGCACTGACCATCGCAGATGCTTCTGCGCTATCTGGTGCATAGTAGAACAACGCGCCCAGAACGCGCGCAGCGGTTGAAAAGTTGTCACATTGTGAAAAATGGGTCATGCAAACAATCCTGAACAGTGCGGGTTGCCCCGCACCCGAGAGTTAACCTGCAACAGCCATTCCGACTGTCATATGCAAACCATAAAACAAACCACGACCAATGATTTCACCGGCCAGGACTAAAATTAAACCTAACGCCAGCCCAGCGGCATGCGGATCTTTATGGCGGATAAGCGGGCATATCCAGCACCCAAGACCTGCAGCCAGCAAGAGGATGCGCCACACCTGTAAGCTGCCGTAGTCAGGTACCAGCGCGTTGGCGAATTGCACTGAACTGTGGATTGTGCCGAGGGAAAGTCCCTGCAGGACAATCACAGCCGCACTCACCAGCAACGCCAGCACACTGATCCCCGCGAACACGTTGGCATGAAAAGAAACACCAGCAGCACGCAGTAGCAGGGCGGCAAAGAGTGGCCCGCTCAGAAGTAGGGTCATGAAAAAGGCCACCGTAGTGTAACCATTATACCAGGTCGGTACGGTATCTATCTGGTAAACGTTGGTCATCGCCCAGACAAACACCACGCCCAGCAGCATGCCTACCAGCAGCCATATTTTACCTAATGCAGCGGGCATTTTACCGAGCAAAGCGACCAGCCACCATAAACCACCGACGGCAAAAAACAGCGAGCCGCTGGCAATTTCATTACTTAGCGCTGACTCACCGATTCTGTTCAGCGAGTTAAATGCGCGTAGCGGAGACCCCAAATGCATAACCGAGGCCAGGAATGCGATGCCCATTACCAACCAAAGAAAAAACATACTGCGAACAATGCGCTGTCTTACAACATCGTCTTTGACGGTAAACCAACCCAGACCACTGACGATTAGCGCGCCTGCCACGCATTGGCCCAGAACCGTGAACAGTACCAGCGGCCATTCATGCCATCCACTTCCCATTTTAGACCTCCTTCGGATTAGCCAGATAACCCGTGGTATCCCCGGTCGGGCGGCTATTGGCATTTGGTTTGATGACGATGCTCGGTTTGGTAAAGTGCGCGCCAGGTAATGGCGCAACCGCGGCCAGGGTGCCGTGTTTCTTACGCAGTTCCTCTATCGGGCCGAAGTCCAGCGCACGCAGCGGGCAGGATTCGACACAGATGGGTTTCTTACCCTCAGCAACGCGTTCATGACAGCCATCGCACTTGGTCATGTGTCCTTTGGCGGCATTGTATTGCGGTGCGCCATACGGGCAGGCCATGTGGCAATAGCGGCAGCCAATGCATACGTCTTCATCCACGACCACAAAACCATCTTCACGTTTGTGCATCGCGCCGCTTGGACACACCTTGGTACAGGCCGGGTCTTCACAGTGATTACACGCAATGGAGAGGTAGTAGGCGAAAACGTTCTGGTGCCAGACACCGTTATCTTCCTGCCAGTCACCGCCGGCGTATTCGTAAATACGGCGGAAACTGACGTCCGGCGTTAAATTTTTGAAGTCTTTGCAGGCCAGTTCGCAAGTTTTGCAACCGGTGCAACGGGCGGAGTCGATAAAAAATCCGTATTGAGTCGTCATGGGTTACACCTTACGCCTTTTCAACCTGAACGAGATTACTGTGGGATGGATTCCCCTTCGCTAACGGAGAAGGACGATGTGACGTGAGAATGTTGATTGAACCACCGTGATCGATCTGGTCACCAAACATATCAGCATTGAGCCATGCGCCTTGGCCGATGGCTGTCACGCCGGGCAAAATACGCGGCGTGACTTTTGCGGCGATCAGCATCTGACCATTGCTGTTAAACACCCGTACCGTATCGCCGTGATGAATGCCACGTGAACGGGCATCGACGGGGTTAATCCAGATTTCCTGCGGGCACGCCTGTTGTAAAACATCAATGTTGCCGTAGCTTGAGTGAGTTCGCGCCTTATAGTGGAATCCGGTGAGCTGTAGCGGATACGTTTTGCGTTTGGGGTCATCCCAGCCGTCAAAGCCTGGCGCATAAGCCGGTAGCGGATGCACAATCTCGTCTTTCTTGAGTTCCCATGTCTCGGCAATGGTGGCCAGCCTTTCAGAGTAAATCTCAATTTTCCCGGATGGTGTTTTCAACGGGTTTGCCGCAGGATCTTCGCGGAATGAACGGAAAGCGACATAGTGTTCTTCCGGGCATTTTTTCTTGAAAATACCGGTCGTTTTCATCTCTTCGTAATCCGGCATTTCTGGGTTACGTTCTTTGGTTTTGGCATGCAGATATTTCACCCACTCGTGCTGGGTACGGCCTTCCGTGAATTTTTGATAGACGTCCGGGCCCAGGCGTTTCGCGACTTCACTTAACATCCAGTAGATGGGTTTTCGTTCAAATTTAGGTGAGGTAGCGGGCTGTCCGAGGATCACATAGCCCATATTCCCGGCGGACTCATGTGAAATGAGGTCTTCCTGTTCAGTAGGCATCAGATCCGGCAGCAGGATGTCGCAGTACTTCGCCGATGCGGTCATAAAGTGCTCAATGCCGACAATCATTTCGCACTTACTGTCATCCTGTAAAACGTCATGAGTATGAGCAATATTGCCATGCTGGTTGATGAGCGTATTGCTGGCATAGCACCAGATAAACTTGATAGGCACATCCAGTTTATCTTTGCCGCGTACACCGTCGCGGGTGGCTGTCATTTCTGCGCCATGATCGATAGCATCCGTCCAGGTGAACACCGATATCTGTGTTTTGACCGGGTTCTCCAACATGGAGAACCATTCAACACCCAGATCCCAGGTCCCTTCACGCATACCGGAGTTACCGCCGTTAATTCCTACGTTTCCTGTCAAAACAGAGAGCATGGTGATTGCTCGGGCTGTCTGTTCACCGTTGGAATGGCGTTGTGGTCCCCAGCCCTGACAGATGTAAGCCGGTTTTGCCGAACCGATTTCACGGGCTAACTGGATGATTTTGTCTGCAGGGATGCTGGTAATCTGAGATGCCCATTGCGGTGTTTTGGCAATTCCGTCCGGGCCGTCACCTAATATATAGGCCTTGTAGTGCGCATTACGCGGAGCGCTGGCGGGGAGAGTGGTTTCATCGTAGCCGACGCAGTATTTATCAAGGAAAGGTTTATCAATCAGATCTTCTGTGATCAGCACCCAGGCGATTGCGGCGGCCAGTGCAGCATCCGTTCCTGGGCGAATAGGCAGCCATTCATCTTCACGACCTGCGGCGGTGTCGTTGTAGCGTGGATCGATAACGATCATTCTGGCATTTGACCGCTCACGTGCCTGCTCGACATACCAGGTTACACCACCGCCGCTCATACGCGTTTCGGCTGGGTTATTACCAAACATCACAACCAGCTTTGTGTTGGCGATATCGTCGGGGCTGTTACCGTCGTTAGCACCGAACATATATCCCATGGCGGCGCTGATTTGTGCGGTGCTGTAACTCCCGTAACGGCTTAAATAGCCGCCACAGGAATTCATCAAACGGTAGGGGACGTTGGAGTTCGTGATATTACCGCCATCCACACCGGTACCGTAAAGAACGTGAACGGCTTCATTACCGTAATCATGCAAAATACGCTTCAGGTTTCCGGCAACGGTATCCAGCGCTTCATCCCAACTGATACGCTCAAATTTACCTTCACCGCGTTTACCAACGCGTTTCATCGGGTATTTGAGGCGGTCAGGGTGGTTCATACGACGGCGAATTGAACGACCGCGCAAGCAGGCGCGAACCTGGTGGTTACCGTAGGTATCATCGCCGGTCGTGTCAGACTCAACCCAGTAAACCGCATCATCTTTCACATGCAGACGTAAAAGGCAACGGCTGCCGCAGTTAACCGTACAGGAACTCCAGACAGCTTTATCTTCAACAGGTTGCACTGATTGCTGTACGGCAGCAGCAGCGGCACGAATACCAAAGGGTAGTGACAGGCCTCCGGCAGCAAGTGCCAGTGAACCTATAGCCGAGGATTTGACTAACGTCCTGCGGCTAATACCTCCATATTGCTCATCTTCAGACATAACCCACTCCATTGTAATTGTCGTTATATATATTGTTTTATAA
>NZ_JANEWJ010000045.1:0-29229 GCF_028069755.1 Citrobacter sp. Igbk 16
AATTTTTAAAATTTATTTTTATATGGATAATCAATAAGTTACACCGTAATCGCATAAAAACCATGCGTCTTGCGGGCCTATAAGCCAGGCGAGATATGATCTATATCAAATTCTCATCTATAATGCTTTGTTAGTATCTCGTCGCCGACTTAATAAAGAGAGAGTTAGTGTGAAAGCTGACAACCCTTTTGATCTTATACTTCCTGCTGCTATGGCCAAAGTTGCCGAAGAAGCAGGCGTCTATAAAGCAACGAAACATCCGCTTAAGACGTTCTATCTGGCAATTACTGCCGGTGTGTTCATTTCAATTGCCTTTGTTTTCTATATCACTGCCACTACCGGTACCGGCACAATGCCTTTCGGCATGGCAAAGTTGGTGGGTGGTATCTGCTTTTCCCTGGGGCTGATTCTTTGCGTTGTCTGCGGCGCTGATCTCTTCACTTCAACTGTACTGATTGTCGTCGCTAAAGCCAGTGGTCGTATTACCTGGGGTCAGTTAGCGAAGAACTGGCTTAACGTTTATGTCGGTAACCTGATTGGTGCGCTGATCTTTGTGTTACTCATGTGGCTTTCTGGCGAGTATATGACCGCCAACGGCGCGTGGGGACTCAACGTCCTGCAAACTGCCGACCACAAAGTGCACCATACTTTTGTTGAGGCTGTAAGCCTTGGTATTCTGGCTAACCTAATGGTGTGTCTGGCCGTCTGGATGAGCTACTCTGGCCGCAGCCTGATGGACAAAGCGTTTATCATGGTATTACCGGTCGCAATGTTTGTTGCCAGCGGTTTTGAGCACAGTATCGCAAACATGTTTATGATCCCTATGGGTATCGTAATACGCGATTTCGCCACCCCGGAATTCTGGACCGCTGTCGGTTCTTCTCCGGAGAATTTTTCTCACCTGACCGTGATGAATTTCATCACCGATAATCTGATTCCGGTTACGATCGGTAACATTATCGGCGGCGGTTTGTTGGTCGGGTTGACATACTGGGTCATTTACCTGCGTGGTAACGATCATCATTAATCTGTTGATGCTCATTGCACGTAGTAAATAAAAAATCCACTTAAGAAGGTAGGTGTTACATGTCCGAGCTTAATGAAAAGTTAGCCACAGCCTGGGAAGGTTTTACCAAAGGTGATTGGCAGAATGAAGTAAACGTCCGTGACTTCATTCAGAAAAACTACACTCCGTATGAGGGTGACGAGTCCTTCCTGGCTGGCGCAACTGAAGCGACCACTGCACTGTGGGACAGCGTAATGGAAGGCGTTAAACAGGAAAACCGCACTCACGCGCCTGTTGACTTTGACACCTCCGTTGCTTCTACCATCACTTCTCACGACGCTGGCTACATCAACAAAGCGCTCGAGAAAATTGTTGGTCTGCAGACTGAAGCTCCGCTGAAACGTGCGATTATCCCGTTTGGCGGTATCAAAATGGTTGAAGGTTCCTGCAAAGCGTACAATCGCGAACTGGACCCGATGCTGAAAAAAATCTTCACCGAATACCGTAAAACCCACAACCAGGGTGTATTCGATGTTTATACCAAAGACATTCTGAACTGCCGTAAATCCGGTGTTCTGACTGGTCTGCCAGATGCGTATGGCCGTGGTCGTATCATCGGTGACTACCGTCGCGTTGCGCTGTACGGTATCGACTACCTGATGAAAGACAAATACGCTCAGTTCGTCTCTCTGCAATCAGACCTGGAAAATGGCGTAAACCTGGAAGCGACTATCCGTCTGCGTGAAGAAATCGCTGAACAGCACCGCGCTCTGGGTCAGATCAAAGAAATGGCGGCTAAATATGGCTGCGATATCTCTGGTCCGGCTACCAACGCTCAGGAAGCTATCCAGTGGACTTACTTCGGCTACCTGGCCGCTGTTAAATCTCAGAACGGTGCAGCAATGTCCTTCGGTCGCGTATCCACCTTCCTGGATGCTTACATCGAACGTGATATCAAAGCTGGCAAAATCACCGAGCAAGACGCTCAGGAAATGATTGACCACCTGGTCATGAAACTGCGTATGGTTCGTTTCCTGCGTACTCCTGAATATGATGAACTGTTCTCCGGTGACCCGATTTGGGCAACTGAATCTATCGGTGGTATGGGCGTTGACGGCCGTACTCTGGTTACCAAAAACAGCTTCCGCTTCCTGAACACCCTGTACACCATGGGTCCTTCTCCGGAGCCGAACATCACTGTTCTGTGGTCTGAAAAACTGCCTCTGAACTTCAAGAAATTCGCCGCTAAAGTGTCCATCGACACCTCTTCTCTGCAGTACGAGAACGATGACCTGATGCGTCCGGACTTCAACAACGACGACTACGCTATCGCTTGCTGCGTAAGCCCAATGGTTGTTGGTAAACAAATGCAGTTCTTCGGTGCGCGTGCAAACCTGGCGAAAACCATGCTGTACGCAATCAACGGCGGCGTTGATGAAAAACTGAAAATGCAGGTTGGTCCTAAATCTGAACCGATCAAAGGCGACGTTCTGAACTTCGACGAAGTTATGGACCGCATGGATCACTTCATGGACTGGCTGGCTAAACAGTACGTCACTGCACTGAACGTTATCCACTACATGCACGACAAGTACAGCTACGAAGCCTCCCTGATGGCGCTGCACGACCGTGACGTTATCCGCACCATGGCGTGTGGTATCGCTGGTCTGTCCGTTGCTGCTGACTCCCTGTCTGCAATCAAATATGCGAAAGTTAAACCGATTCGTGACGAAGACGGCCTGGCTGTTGACTTCGAAATCGAAGGCGAATACCCGCAGTTCGGTAACAACGACTCTCGCGTAGATGACATGGCGGTTGACCTGGTAGAACGTTTCATGAAGAAAATTCAGAAACTGACTACTTACCGTAACGCTATCCCGACTCAGTCTGTTCTGACCATCACTTCTAACGTTGTGTATGGTAAGAAAACGGGTAACACCCCAGATGGTCGTCGTGCTGGCGCGCCGTTCGGACCGGGTGCTAACCCAATGCACGGCCGTGACCAGAAAGGTGCTGTTGCCTCTCTGACCTCCGTTGCTAAACTGCCGTTTGCTTACGCGAAAGATGGTATCTCTTACACCTTCTCTATCGTTCCGAACGCACTGGGTAAAGACGACGAAGTTCGTAAGACCAACCTGGCTGGTCTGATGGATGGTTACTTCCACCATGAAGCGTCCATCGAAGGTGGTCAGCACCTGAACGTGAACGTCATGAACCGTGAAATGCTGCTGGATGCGATGGAACATCCGGAAAAATATCCGCAGCTGACCATCCGTGTTTCTGGCTACGCAGTACGTTTTAACTCCCTGACTAAAGAACAGCAGCAGGACGTTATTACTCGTACCTTCACTCAGACCATGTAATTGGTTTTGACTGAAATCGTACTTTAAAAAGCGTACAATAAAGGCTCCACGTAAGTGGGGCCTTTTTAATAGCCTGCTTTGTCAGCCATCTATACTTATGGATAGCAGCCAAAACAGACTCGACACAGTTAATAACTGTGCACTAACACTGGCCCCGGATGGGCCACACCTGGAGAAACACCGCAATGTCAGTTATTGGTCGCATTCACTCCTTTGAATCCTGTGGCACTGTTGATGGCCCGGGCATCCGCTTTATTACCTTCTTTCAGGGCTGCCTGATGCGCTGCCTGTACTGCCACAACCGTGACACATGGGATACGCACGGCGGTAAAGAAGTCACCGTCGATGAATTAATGAAAGAAGTCGTGACCTATCGTCACTTTATGAACGCATCCGGTGGTGGCGTAACGGCATCCGGCGGAGAGGCCATTCTGCAAGCTGAATTCGTCCGTGACTGGTTCCGTGCCTGTAAGAAAGAAGGTATTCATACCTGTCTTGATACTAACGGTTTTGTTCGCCGCTACGACCCGGTGATTGATGAGTTGCTGGAAGTGACCGATCTGGTGATGCTCGATCTGAAACAGATGAACGACGAGATCCACCAGAACCTGGTCGGTGTATCTAACCATCGTACACTGGAGTTTGCCCGCTACCTGTCCAACAAAGATATCAAAGTGTGGATCCGCTATGTTGTCGTACCTGGCTGGTCCGATGATGATGATTCAGCGCACCGTTTGGGCGAATTTACCCGTGATATGGGCAATGTCGAAAAAATCGAACTGCTGCCATACCACGAGTTGGGTAAACACAAATGGGTGGCGATGGGTGAAGAATACAAACTGGATGGCGTGAAGCCGCCGAAAAAAGAGACCATGGAGCGCGTCAAGGGCATCCTTGAGCAGTATGGTCACAAAGTGATGTACTAAGTCTTGTGGTGGGTAACAGACCTGTTACCCACCCCATTTCCCCTTAGCGCCCTCTTCTTGCCAGCAGCGGGAAAATCAATCCCAGTCCAACCAACACAAACGGCGTCACAATGTTCAGCGTGAGTTGGAACGTCCACTCTGGAGTAAAGGCTTCCATTTTCGGGAAGATCCCGGTCAGACAAGCGAATGCGGTAAAGGCGAAGCACCAAATCCCCACCGTCATCGCCAGCGAGCGGTTGCGGATAAAGACATATTCCGGTTTATATTTCTGCGCCAGACGAATAACGGCAATAAATGCCACAAACACCCACAGATAGCGCAGAGGCATCACTACTGAATTCAGATTCAGCAACCATTTATACAAATTGTTCATATCGCCAATTCCCAGCGTTGGCAACATAATCAAAATCGCCACCAGCACCAGCGTCAGAATATAGCCATTCACCGGTGTACCAGAGGCATTGGTTTTACACAGGCTTTCAGGAATATATTTGCGATCGGCATCGCCCAGTAAAACTTTAAGCGGCGCATCAATAGAAAACACCAAAGCCGCAATTTGACCTAACGTGTTGGCGACTGCATAAATAACCATCAATGTGTTACCCATGCCGTAATACTCCCCGAGCTTCTGGAAAGCGTAATACTGGCCATTAGTCATTAAGTCATCAGGAATATGCTGAGAGTCAAACATCATCCCCATTGCCAGAGACCCCAGGATCGCACACACCGCCACCATAACCGCCAGAACTAACATCCCTTTCGGGAACTCTTTGCCAGGGTTACGCGTCTGGTTAACGTATGGAGAGATTTTCTCCGCGCCACCGACTGCAAAGACCAGCATCGAGATTGTTGTGATATAGGTAAAATCGATATGCGGGATAAAAGATTCCCAGGTGATATTGGTTGTGGCGATCTGCACATCAGTAATCGCCGGAGCAGTGACGGCCATTACGACATACAGAATGGACATCACAAACATCGCGATCCCCGCAACCGACCCAACGATTTTAAGCGATTTCATGCCACGGGATGCAACCCACATGAAAAAGACAAACAGCGCTAACGTCAGCCCCTGCAACGCCACCACGGTGTACTCTTTAATCAGAGAGCCATCGCCTTTCAGCGCCCACCCCAGAGCAATCAGAATAGCCTGTGGCTTTTGCGCCAGATAAGGGATATGCACCACCCAATAGGTCCACGCTGCGAGATAAGCCAGTCCCGGTCCCATTGTGTGTTTAATCCATGTACTCACCCCACCTTTACCGTCTTTAAACGTGGAGCCAAGTTGTCCGACAATCAGTGCATAAGGGATAAAATAGAGGGCGAAAATAAATATCCATGAAGAGACAACCACTAATCCCTGATTAGCATAGTTGTTTACAACATTGCCGAATCCCCATACGGTAATAAAAGACATCAATGCGATGTTGTACCACCGCAATTGTTTTTCCTGCACACTTGCCATTGGCGATCCTTCGTAGACGCTATTTTTGATAATCAATAAATGAAGCGAGGGATTATGCGCGGTAAAATGGACAAGCGGAAACGGCAGAATGTAAAACTATAATCTTCTGCACATTTTATTTTCAGGAAAGAATAGCGATAATCAAATAAAACAGATTCCCATAAAGTATACATAAACAGCATGTATGGGAACCTGTTTTTATCCTGTTAAATCAGCTCAGATATGCGCCACAGAATTCGGGGTATGCCCTGTCTTACGCAGCAGCATCAGTAAATAAATAAACGATACGCTGGCAATCATGATAAACAGTAAACTGTCAGAATAATTTTGCATCAGCATTGCGGTAAATGACGGCCCAAGCAGGCTACCCACGGTATAGCTTAATAATAATGCCTGGTTCATAGCGACCAACTGATGATGTTCTACTTTCTCGCAGGCCCAGGCCATCGCAACCGGATAAAGAGTGAAACCTGCCGCGCCCAGCATAAACAATGCAGGTGCCATCGCCGCCTGATTTAGCATAGCGATACTCCCGACGATCACCACAAAGACCTGGACGCGCAAAACCAGCAGACGACCTAACTTATCGGCCAAACGACCAATTGGCCATTGTCCCAGAATACCTGCACTGACCAGTACCGCCATCCAGAAACCAATGCTGGCATTGCTGACCCCCTGATGGTTGAGGTACAGCGGCATCAGGCCATACAACGACCCCAGTACAATCCCGGAGATAATGCAGCCATTCACACCCAGACGGGCCTGGCGAAGCTTCAGCATAGAGACAATGGGGGTGGACTGTTGTTTATCACCCTGCTGGTTCACAATGCGGGTAAAGAGCAGCGGTAATACTCCGGCCAGGATCGTGCCGGTCACCCACGGCAGAACATTCATTAATTCTGTCGAGACTTTACTGACCAATAATTGTCCTAAAAACGTCCCCACGTAATAGACCATCATATAGGCGGCAAGTAAGCGTCCACGGTTACGCGACGTCCCGCTGCACATCAACGCACTTTCCACTACCACCCAGATCATGGCACAACCGATGCCCGCAATAAAACGCCAGGTCATCCAGCTCCAAAAACCTACCATGATGCCCAGCCCGACACAGCCCGCGGCAAAAATAAGCGAAGCGATGTAATAGCTGCGGTTAAACCCGAGGTGTTTAATTAAGTACCCGGTCAGTAACGTCCCAACAAGATTTCCGGTGAAATAAGACGAACTGACCACTCCTACCTGCCAGGTTGGCAGATTTTCATGGGCGAGCCAAAGCGGAACGAGCGTGTTTAACACGGCGATCGCCAGGGTCAACAGAAGCAGCCCGCACAGCAATAGCATGACGGGACGGGTATAGGTGGACATGAATAAAAACCGTGAGGAAGTTCAAATTTCATGCGCATCATGCCACTGCAAAAAACATTGTCAATCGGCGCAATCAGGGGTCTGAGGCGCTTTCAGGAGGATCGATTCGTATTACTGATTCTTAATGCGGATTGATAAAAAATGGGAAAATACATCTATTTGTTTTAATTGATCTAAAACAAAATTGCCCCGTTACGTTCAGTCGAAAAAATTCATGGATAATCGGCATCTTTTATTTGTAGGATGACCGTATTAACGCCTTATCCGACCTACACGTTCAGTACTGTAATGTGTAGGCCGGACAAGCGCGATGCCATTCGGCATTTTCAGGTTAGCTGGCGACCGCCATGCCGACGGTCATATGCAGACCATAGAACACGCCGCGGCCAATCAACTCACCGACTAACAGCAGAATAAACGCGACGGAAAGCAGCGGTATTGCCGGCTGGTAGCCTTTTACCTGCGGAACAATCCAGCAGCACAACGCTAAAGCCAGTGCCACAATCCGCCATGCCATCAGCGAACCGTAATCGGGCACCAGCGCAGATGCCTGCTGAATAGAACTGTGGATTGTCGCCAGTTCGGCCCCCTGCATCACGGACATGATGCCGCTTACGACCAGCGCAAGCACTGAAATAGCAGGCAGCAGTCGCATCGCCCAGCCGTCAATTCCGGCAACGCGTAACAGCAGATATCCCAGCAGCGGACCTCCCATGAACAACGTCAGGAAGAATCCAATCGGCGTCCAGACACTATACCAGGTAGGCACCGTATCAATAGTGTTATATACGCGCACCATCATCCAAACAAAAACTACGCCCAGCACCATGGTGAGAACTAACCACAGATTGCGTAATGCTGGCGACATTTTTTTCAACACCGCCAATAGCCAGCCAAGACCACCAATGGCAAAGAAGATCGAGCCGCTGGCGATTTCGTTACTCAGCGCGGAAGAGCCGACACGGTTGAGGGAGTTAAACGCACGCATCGGTGAGCCCAGGTGAAGCATGGAAGCAATAAAACCGATGCCCATCAATACCCACAGGCCAAACATACAGGCAATTACACGCTGTTGCGAATCAGGGCGTAAGTCCCCTTTCATCAGCGCCAGCGCCAGAACGATAAAGCCACCAACCACACACTGCCCGAAAACAGTGAAGATCATCAGCGGCCATTCATGCCATCCACTTCCCATCTTACACCTCCTTCGGATTAGCCAGATAACCCGTGGTATCCCCGGTCGGGCGGCTATTGGCATTTGGTTTGATGACGATGCTCGGTTTGGTAAAGTGCGCGCCAGGGAGCGGCGCAACCGCGGCCAGGGTGCCGTGTTTTTTACGCAGTTCCTCTATCGGGCCGAAGTCCAGCGCACGCAGCGGGCAGGATTCGACACAGATGGGTTTCTTACCCTCAGCAACGCGTTCATGACAGCCATCGCACTTGGTCATGTGTCCTTTGGCGGCATTGTATTGCGGTGCGCCATACGGGCAGGCCATGTGGCAATAGCGGCAGCCAATGCACACATCTTCATCCACGACCACAAAACCATCTTCACGTTTGTGCATCGCGCCGCTTGGACACACCTTGGTACAGGCCGGGTCTTCACAGTGGTTACACGCAATCGAGAGGTAATAGGCGAAAACGTTCTGGTGCCAGACACCGTTATCTTCCTGCCAGTCACCGCCGGCGTATTCGTAAATACGGCGGAAACTGACGTCCGGCGTTAAATTTTTGAAGTCTTTGCAGGCCAGTTCGCAGGTTTTGCAACCGGTGCAACGGCTGGAATCAATAAAAAATCCATACTGGGTTGTCATCGGTTACTCCTTACACCTTTTCAACCTGAACAAGGTTCGTATGTGATGGGTTCCCCTTAGCGAGAGGAGAAGGCCGCTGGGTCGTCAGCACGTTAATACAACCGCCCTGATCAACACGCTTCACATCCGGGTCATACCAGGCGCCCTCACCCAGTGCAACAACGCCAGGCATCATACGCGGGGTAACTTTAGCCTCGATATGCACTTCACCACGGTCGTTAAAGATACGTACCTTGTCACCGTTGTTAATACCGCGTCGTTGTGCATCCATCGGGTTAATCCACATTTCCTGGCGACAGGACGCTTTCAGAACGTCAACGTTGCCATAGGTCGAGTGGACGCGAGATTTATAGTGGAAGCCCGTTAATTGCAGAGGGAATTTTTCCACCAGTGGATCGTTTAAGCTTTCAAAGCCCGGTGTATAAATCGGTAATGGATCGATCACATCGCCTTCCGGCAGTTCCCAGGTTGCGGCAATTTCTGCCAGCGCTTGAGAATAAATTTCAATCTTGCCTGACGGCGTGGTAAGCGGATTGGCTTTGGGGTCCTCTCGAAACGCTTTATACGCCACGTGATGTCCTTCAGGATCACGCTGCTTAAAGATGCCCTGCTTACGGAACTCTTCAAATGTCGGCAGTTCCGGTATAGCCTTGCGCGACTGTTCATACAAATGACGCATCCACTCTTCCTGAGTACGGCCTTCCGTAAACTGTTGCTCGACGCCGAGGCGTTTCGCCAGTTCGCTGGTCATTTGGTAGATAGTCTTGCATTCAAAGCGTGGCTTGATTGCCTGATCGGTGAAAATCACGTAGGACATATTCCCGCAAGATGCATCCAGCGCGAAGTCCATCTGCTCAGAGGCCGTGCAGTCCGGCAGCAGAATATCGGCATATTTCGCCGAGGAGGTCATATGGCAGTCGATAACGACGATCATTTCGCACTTCTTATCATCCTGCAGGATTTCATGCGTACGGTTGATATCAGAGTGCTGGTTAATCAGGCAGTTACCGGCATAGTTCCAGATCATCTTAATCGGAACGTCGAGCTTATCCTTACCACGAACACCGTCGCGCAGCGCCGTCATTTCCGGACCACGCTCAATCGCATCCGTCCACATAAACATTGAGATGCTGGTTTCAACGGGGTTTTCCAGCGTTGGCATACGCTCAAACGGCAAATCGTATGATCCCTCACGTGCACCGCTATTGCCGCCGTTAATACCGACGTTGCCGGTCAGAATGGCCAACATAGAAATGGCACGGGTCGCAATCTCGCCGTTGGCGTGGCGCTGCGGTCCCCAGCCCTGGCTAATGTAGGCGGGTTTCGCGCTACCAATTTCACGCGCCAACTTAACAATTCGTTCAGCAGGAATACCGGTTATCTGCGCAGCCCATTCCGGGGTCTTCGCGATACCGTCTTTACCCTGACCAAGAATATACGCTTTATAGTGACCGTTCTTCGGCGCTCCCGCCGGGAGGGTTTTTTCGTCATAGCCCACGCAGTACTTATCGAGGAACGGTTGATCAACCATATTCTCGCTGATCAGCACATAGGCAATACCGTTAACCAGCGCTGCATCTGTACCCGGTCGAATGGGGATCCATTCATCTTCGCGTCCCGCACCGGTATCCGTGTAGCGGGGATCGATTATGATCATGCGGGCATTCGATTTCTGCCGCGCCTGTTCAAGGTAATAGGTCACCCCACCACCGCTCATACGCGTTTCGCCAGGGTTATTACCAAACAAGACAACGAGCTTACTGTTTTCAATGTCAGACGGGCTGTTACCGTCTGCCCATCCGCCATAGGTATAGTTCAGTCCTGCCGCGATTTGCGCAGAAGAATAATCCCCATAGTGGTTCAGGTAACCGCCGCAACAGTTCATTAAACGTGCTACCAGCGTTTTACCCGGCGGCCATGAGCGCGTCATCGTACCGCCCAGCGTACCGGTCCCATAGTTAAGATAGATAGACTCGTTACCGTAGTCTTTAATCAGACGCTGCATATTGCTGGCGATGATATCGTAGGCTTCATCCCAACTGATGCGCTCAAATTTACCTTCACCACGTTTGCCGACACGCTTCATTGGGTATTTCAGACGATCGGGATTATAAACACGACGACGCATGGACCGACCACGCAGGCAGGCACGAACCTGATGCAAGCCGTCATAGTTATCATCGCCCGTGTTGTCGGTCTCGACATATTTGATTTCACCGTCTACGACATGCATACGCAGCGGACAACGGCTACCGCAGTTTACCGTACACGCACTCCAGATCACTTTCTCATTGACGGGTGACGGGTTAATGGCATCTGCAGCGTTTGCAATACGGGTAAATGGCAGGGTAAACGCGCTACTGGCCACTGCCAGCCCGCCTATCGCCGTCGTTTTTACCAAACTGCGACGACTCACCTCAGCTGCCAGCACGGCATCGGGGATCTTAGTTTTCATAGTGGCTCACTCTGCTGCTCACAATAAACAAAAAGGGAATGTTCGTTGTATAGTCGTTTATATATCGATACTATCGTTATACAGACCGTTATATAGCGAATTTATGCAAAGACAGAGATAAATACTGACTTTCATTCGAAGGCAGTATTACCACTAATGGAGTAAGGGTTATTGTCCGGCATCAAACGGGCGTAAAAAAAGCGCCCTGAGGCGCTTTTTTAGCAAGGAAAAATGACTTAGCCGATGAATTCCAGGCCATTCATGTACGGACGTAATACTTCCGGTACCTGAATACGGCCATCAGCTTGCTGGTAGTTTTCCATAACGGCGACCAGCGTACGTCCCACTGCCAGACCAGAACCGTTCAGCGTATGCACTAAACGTGTTTTCTTGTCAGATTTGCTACGGCAACGCGCCTGCATGCGGCGAGCCTGGAAATCCCACACGTTGGAGCAGGAGGATATTTCACGATAGGTATTCTGTGCCGGGATCCACACTTCCAGATCGTAGGTTTTGCATGCGCCGAAGCCCATGTCACCAGTACACAGGATGATCTTACGGTACGGCAGGCCCAGCAGCTGAAGTACTTTTTCAGCATGACCGGTCATCTCTTCCAGCGCGTCCATAGAATCTTCAGGACGAACAATCTGCACCATCTCAACTTTGTCAAACTGGTGCATACGGATCAGACCGCGGGTATCACGACCATAAGAACCGGCCTCAGAACGGAAGCATGGCGTATGCGCAGTCATTTTGATTGGCAACGCGTCTTCGTCAATGATTTCATCGCGTACCAGGTTGGTCAGCGGAACTTCTGCCGTCGGGATCAGCGCATAGTTGCTGCTGTCGGCTTCTTCATCCAGCGGACGCGTATGGAACAGATCACCAGCAAATTTCGGCAACTGACCGGTACCGTACAGCGTGTCATGGTTGACCAGATACGGAACGTAGTTTTCACTGTAGCCATGTTGTTCAGTATGCAGATCCAGCATGAACTGAGACAGCGCACGGTGCATACGCGCAATCTGCCCTTTCATGACAACAAAACGAGAGCCGGTCAGTTTAACCGCAGCGGCGAAATCAAGACCTGTGTGCATTTCACCCAGCGTCACGTGATCGCGCACGTCGAAATCGAATTCACGTGGGGTACCCCAGCGACTCACTTCAACGTTGTCATTCTCATCTTTACCTACCGGAACGTCGTCCGCCGGCAGGTTAGGAATGGTCAGCGCAATGTCGCGGATCTCGGCCTGTAAGGTATCAAGTTCAGCTTTCGCGGCATCCAGCTCTTCGCCCAGTTTGTTCACTTCCAGACGTAAAGACTCGATATCTTCCCCGCGCGCTTTTGCCTGGCCGATGGATTTCGATCGAGAGTTACGCTCTGCCTGCAGGTTTTCAGTTTGTACCTGCAGAACTTTACGACGCTCTTCAAGAGCGCGCAGCTTATCTACATCCAGCTTAAAGCCCCGGCTTGCCAGTTTTTCTGCGACTGCGTCTGGCTCATTACGCAGCAGATTGGGATCGAGCATGCTTATCCTGTGCTTATCGAATTAAAATAGGAGAAAGTGACCACAGCCTGCGGTCACAGGGATACATCGACAACATTACCGCAACGATAACACTAACGGTAGCGTTTTATAGGGCTATTTTGATCCTGTCCGGCGAGCCAGGCGAGCTTTTCGCCAATCTTGCCTTCAAGACCTCTGTTTGTCGGGTGATAATAGCGCGTTTGTGCCATTTCCTGCGGGAAGTATTCTTCTCCAGCAGCGTAGGCATTTGGCTCATCATGGGCGTAGCGATATTCCTGGCCATACCCCATCTCTTTCATGAGCTTCGTCGGCGCGTTGCGCAAGTGCACTGGTACGTCGTAATCTGGGCGTTCACGGGCATCTGCCAGAGCGGCTTTAAAGGCGGTGTATACCGCATTACTTTTCGGCGCGCAGGCCAGATAGACAATCGCCTGAGCAATAGCGCGTTCACCTTCCGCAGGACCTACGCGGGTAAAACAATCCCATGCAGAAATTGCCACCTGCATAGCGCGAGGGTCGGCATTTCCCACATCTTCAGAGGCAATTGCCAAACAGCGACGGGCAACGTAGAGCGGGTCACCGCCTGCACTAATGATGCGCGCATACCAGTAAAGAGCTGCATCCGGTGCACTACCGCGAACCGACTTATGCAATGCTGAGATCAGGTCGTAAAAACGATCGCCTTTATTATCGAAACGCGCGCTACGTTCACCGGCAATTTCAGTGAGCAATTCTGGTTTCAATACGCGCTTGCCAGAATCATCAACTTCGGCCATATCGGCCATCATTTCCAGCGTATTTAGCGCCCGCCGCGCATCACCGTTTACCAGTTCAGCAATCGCCCGACGCGTATCGTTCGGCAAAACGATATCCTGGCCGCCATAACCTCGCGCTTTATCTGACATCGCCTGATCCAGCACCTGCTCGATATCTTCAGTGGTCAATGATTTCAGTAAATAAACGCGTGCGCGCGACAGCAGTGCCGAGTTCAGCTCAAACGAGGGATTTTCGGTGGTCGCCCCAATAAACGTAATCGTGCCATCTTCAATATGCGGAAGAAAAGCGTCCTGCTGGCTTTTATTAAAGCGGTGAACTTCGTCCACGAACAGTATTGTACGTCGGCCGGCATTACGGTTCTGACGCGCACGTTCAATCGCTTCGCGAATTTCCTTCACGCCCGAGGTGACGGCTGAAATACGTTCAACATCAGCGTTCGCATAACGGGCAATGACTTCGGCAAGCGTGGTCTTTCCCGTTCCTGGCGGCCCCCATAAAATCATGGAGTGCAGGTGTCCGGCCTCGATGGCGCGCGGCAAGGGTTTACCCGCAGCCAGCAGATGTTGCTGGCCGATATACTGCGCTAAATTTTCTGGCCGCATACGCGCGGCCAGGGGTTGAAAGGTATTATCAGAAAAATCGAGCGACAGGTTGCCCACTCAAGCGCCTCTACTTACGTTGATCGTCTACCGTTACGCCTTGTGGCGGGGTAAAGGTGAATTTTGATGGTTCGATCGCGCCATTCTGCTGCGATTTCAACTGGTAGCTACTACGCTGATCGTCCTGTTCAACAGCGCTAAACTGATGAATTGTTCCATCGCGTCCAACATTGATGGTGAACTGCTTCAGGTTGCCGCTGCTGGTTTTGGGCGTCAGCACAAAATCATCGCCGTTTTGCTTAATATTGTACTGCTGCCAGTCGCTTGACTGGTTACGCGCAATCAGCATAAACGGCGTGTTACCCGTGGCATCTTTCAGCCAGGTCGCCGTCGCCTGCTCAACAAACGGGTTGAAGAACCACAGTGTTTTACCATCAGAGACCAGAATGCTTTCGTCAGGCTGTGTCATATGCCAGTTAAACAGATTCGGACGTTTAACCCATAAATCACCCTGGCCTTCCTGCACCGCTGCGCCGCTACCATCCGTTACCTTCTGGGTAAAACTGGCGTGGAAGCTGCTGACTTTATCCAGACGGCTTTTCAGGTCGCTGGCGGCGTCAGCCCAAACGCTGCTCACCACAAAGCTCGACAATAATGCACAGGTGATTGCGATTCTTTTCATCGTTATTCCTCAAAATACGTCACTCCCAACGGGGAGCTCCTTCTGCTATCCATTTCAGGCCAAAAATCAGCATGAGGAAAGTAGAAAATACTGAATTACTTAACTTTGCAATCAATCAAAGGGCGGTGGGGCCAACACTTCACGATTGCCATTATGTCCCTGCTCGCTGACAATTCCCTGCGCTTCCATCTGTTCGATGATGCGCGCCGCACGGTTATAACCAATGCGGAACTGGCGCTGGACGCCGGAGATGGAAGCTTTGCGTTTCTGGGTAACAAAATTCACCGCCTGATCGAACAACGGATCCAGTTCTTCCCCACCGTCAAAACCACCGCCGCCACCTTCACTTTCGGTGTCCGAGGTGATGCCTTCCACGTACTGTGGACGGCCACGCGCTTTCCAGTCCTGGACGACCGCGTGAACCTCTTCATCGCGCACAAAGGCACCATGTACACGCACCGGAATCGTTGAGTTTGGTGCAGAATAGAGCATATCGCCCATGCCCAACAGGGATTCAGCGCCACCCTGATCAAGAATGGTACGAGAGTCAATTTTGCTCGAGACAGTAAACGCTATACGCGTCGGGATATTTGCTTTGATAAGCCCAGTGATAACGTCAACTGACGGACGCTGGGTTGCCAGCACCAGGTGGATACCTGCCGCACGCGCTTTTTGCGCCAGACGGGCGATCAGTTCTTCCACTTTTTTACCGACAGTCATCATCAAATCAGCAAATTCATCGACCAGAACCACAATATACGGCTCTTTTTTCAGTACCGGATGAGTGACATCCATGCTATCGCCTGGTTTCCAGTACGGATCCGGGATTGGACGTCCCATACGATCTGCTTCCGCAATCTTCTCGTTGTAGCCCGCAAGGTTACGCACACCCAGCGCTGACATCAGCTTATAGCGGCGTTCCATTTCATTAACGCTCCAGCGCAAGGCATTGGCTGCGTCTTTCATATCCGTAACAACTTCAGTCAACAGATGCGGGATACCTTCATAAACCGACAGCTCGAGCATTTTCGGGTCGATCATGATAAAGCGAACATCTTCCGGCTGCGCCTTGTAGAGCATGCTGAGGATCATGGCGTTGACCCCAACAGATTTACCTGACCCCGTAGTACCTGCCACCAACAGATGCGGCATCTTCGCCAAATCGGCAGTCACAGGTTCACCAGCAATGTCCTTGCCGAGAACGACAGTAAGCGGTGACGGATTATCACGGAATTTCGCGTTATCCAGTACTTCACGCAGATAGACGGTCTGGCGTTTTTTGTTCGGTAATTCCAGTCCGACATACGGTTTACCTGGAATAACCTCCACTACACGAACTGCCGCAGTGGATAGCGAGCGCGCCAGATCTCGGGAGAGGTTAGAAATACGCGCAGCTTTAACACCCGGTGCCAGATTTAGCTCAAAACGGGTAATGACCGGTCCGGGCGAGTAGTTCACCACATCGGCTTTAATACGGAAATCGGCCAGACGCGCTTCCACCAGACGCGCCATTTGCTCCAGCGCGAATGTATCTATTGGCTCAACTTCCGCCGGTGGTGGGGTGAGCAAATCCAGCGATGGCAGCAGTGTCGTCGGACGCTGTACAGGGCGGCTGTCGCCATTCCGCATCAATAACGGATGGATCAGGCTTTCCTGCGGCGGTGGTGTGACAGGCTGCGATGGCTGCTGATAGTGCTGCTGCGGAGCGACAGGCTGTGGCGGCTGCTGATAATGCTGCTGCGGTGCAACAGGCTGTGGCGGCTGCTGATAATGCTGCTGCGGTGCGACAGGCTGTGGCGGCTGCTGGTAATGCTGCTGCGGTGCAACAGGCTGCGGCGGCTGCTGATAATGCTGCTGCGGTGTAACAGGCTGTGGCGGCTGCTGATAATGCTGCTGCGGTGCGACAGGCTGTTGATACTGTGGCGCAGGTTCCGGCATCACGCTGGGGGTAAACAGCGGCTCATGCGGACCTTCATCCACTAACGCTTTCATTGGTGAGAATTCAAAATCATCAAGCGAGAATGGATTCGCCCCGGCAGGCTGCGCGCCGGAATAACGTTGCTGTTGGGAAGATGCGAACTGACGCGCCAGTTCAGCTTCTGCTGCTGAATCTTCGTCATCAGCATGCGCTGTGTCATCCTGATACTCTTCGCCATAGCGATGCTGCTGCGACTGAGCAAATTGACGCGCCAGTTCATCCTGCTGCATGGCATCAATTTCATCGTCACTGTATTGCGCATCCGTATCAAGCTGCTCTTCGCGCGCTTTCTCTTCAGCCATACGTTGTGAAGGCAACTTAATGCCATATGAAGCTAACTCCCGGCGTGTCGGGACACGCACACGATTAGGACGTGGCAGTTGCGGGCCAATTCCCTCTTTCACCTGCGGACGCGGCGCACCACTCCCAGCAAGACTAAATACCGGTGCGGCAACGGCTGCACCGGCACCCAATGCAGCGTTTTTCGCCCCAGCAGCCAACGGCGCTGCGGCAGCCACAGACTCAACGGGAGGTATGGATGCAGCAGGCATAGACGGTGCAACGGGTTTCACCCGCTCAGGCTCTTGTACAGGTTCTGGAATCGGCTGATACCAGGCAGCTAGCTGCTCACGCTCACGCGCACGTTTTTCTTCCACTTCTTCAAAATAGTAGAGCGGTGGACGTGCTGGTTTCACCTCTTCAACGACAGGTTCAGGCTCGGCAACCGGCGGCTGTTCCACCACGGGCTGCTGATGAACCACGGGTTGTTGCTGCACGGTGTCTTGCTGATAGACAAGCTGCGGTTCAAGCGGCGCACTCTGCTGGTAAACCGGTTCTGGTTGCCAGGCGTGTTCCACCACCGGCTCAGGTGCTTGCCACGGCATTGCCGGTTGCGGCATCGTCGGCTGTTCATAGCCAGCTTCGGCAACTGGCGGTACAGAATATGGCATCTGCGGTTCAACCGGTGCGGGTTGCTGCCAGGGTTCATAAGGCTGAACCGGAGGCTGTGCGTACTGAACGGGCTGTGGGTAACCTTCCGGTGCTGGCGCGATAACCGCTTCACCGGTTTGCGGAGCCGGTGCAGATTGCCATGCCACAGCAGGAACGGGTTGTTCTAAAACGGCTCCCGGTACTGGCGCAGGTTGCAACAGCGGGTCGACTGGCGCACTCCAGGCCTGAGTTGCCGCAGTGGCCGCTGCCGCGGTGACCGGCTCAGTCACTGAATGGCCGTTTAATAGCGGGTCGAATTCATCGTATTCAGGCAATGTGGCACGGTTGCCAGAGAACAAGACATCGTTAGGATCGGCTACAACGCCACGCGCGCTGTATTCAATTTCATCCTCATCATCCATGCGCTTGCCGGAGAACAGCGCGGCATCAGTGTGACGCCCAAGTGGATTGGTAAACTTCTCTGCCAGCCGTTTACGGCGCGCTAACGCTCCGCGCAGAATACGTGCCCGTCGGGATTCATGTGGGGTGCCATCAACGGCGTCGACAGACTCTTCATCATCGTCATATTCTTCGTCATCAACCCAGGTATCATCGCGACGAGTACGATTGCTGGCAAATGTCAGGATATTCAGTAACCAGCCGCCCAGTTTCTCGGCAATGCTCACCCATGACCAGCCAGTAAACAGCGTTAAACCCGCGGCCCAGATACATAACAGCGCAAGCGTACCACCACTGCTGTGCAACAAGGGTTGCAGCGTGGTACTGAGCAGGCTGCCAATAACGCCGCCAGAGGCAAAATACCAGATGTCATCGGCATTGATTGCGGCAAGCCCGCAAGAGGTGAGGATCAGCGCCAGAACGCCAATAATACGCAGCGATACGGCGAAGTAATCGACGTATTCGTCGCTGGCCTGATGTCGCCAGGCAAACCAGCAACCGCCGACGATTATCACGGGGATAGTGTAAGCCATGACACCAAAAATAAAGAACAGCGTATCCGCCAGCCATGCTCCGGGTATGCCGCCCAGATTATGGATAGGTTCGTGCCATGCGGTTTGCGACCAACTGGGGTCCGAAGGGTTAAAGCTGAGTAAGGCAGCCATCAACCAGACGGCAAAAAGGGCAATAAGGATCAGCAACGCTTCCAGAAGTCGGCGCCCGCTGCTTAACTTCGTCAATGTGACGTCTTTGTCTTCAGTGTATTCCTGGCTCAAAAACGGCTCTCCAGGTTTCAGGCTTTTCCTGCCCGATGCTAAAACGGACAACAGCACCGGGTTACCCCGGCACTGTTGCTGTATGGATTAACAGGAGTGTAATCAAACTGCGTCGATTTTGCACCTGTTCCGTGTTAGCGCGTCTTAATTACCAGACGATTGCTCTGTTTGACTTCTTCCATTACCACGTAAGTACGTGTGTCATTCACGCCAGGCAGACGCAGCAGGGTTTCCCCCAGCAGCTTACGGTATGCCGACATATCCGGTACGCGTGTTTTCAGCAGATAGTCGAAATCACCGGAAACCAAATGACACTCTTGAATTTCTTCAAGTTTTTGTACTGCAGAGTTAAATTGCTCAAACACATCCGGGGCGCCACGATTCAGAGTAATCTCAACAAAAACCAGAAGTGATGCATCCAGATAATGCGGGTTCAACAGCGCTGTATAGCCCTGAATAAAACCCTGTCTTTCCAACCGACGCACACGCTCAAGGCAGGGCGTTGGAGAAAGTCCCACTCGTTTTGAAAGCTCGACGTTAGAAATACGCCCATCCTTTTGCAGCTCATTAAGAATGTTACGATCGATACGGTCGAGATCTTTGCCAGGGCGCTTCTTACTATCTACCATTATTATTGTCTCTCTGTATTCCTTCCCTACTCCTGCCTGACTCTACTAACATCACTGTTCAGAGTCGCTACCCATCACAATAAACCGCAACCCAGAGGGATTTACGGTGCGCAATGCCTGGGTTTATGGTGAGAAGACCGTTGCCTGTCGGCGGCTATCGACATCACGAATGGCATCTGTCCACACCATGCGTAGATTTCACTAACCCGGTAAACATGGTATCTACATGCATGATTATGCAGCATATACATGACACAGTTTTTTTCTTCCTTGAATGTTTTCGCAAAACAGCAGGTGATTGTCAAAGCAAAACATCGATTTTTAGTACAACATGCCAGTTATTCATTGGGAGTGATGGAAAATCGTCATTTTATCACCTTATAACTGACCAATTTTAAGTAGAAATCATTATACCCCCGCCATACTTCACGTTGTCTATGTGTTGGCTTCACGCGTCCCCAACTCGAATGAGTTAGAGAAGTGTATGGCCCTCAATTTTGCCCATCATCGGTTTCCGCTATTACACATATTGTTAACAAAATCGCCATACTCTTTTTTTACGTCTGCAAATTCCCTACAATCCTGCCCATTGCCTACCAACAACTATGGGGATCTCATGGGCACGACCAAACACAGTAAACTTCTTATTCTGGGTTCAGGCCCTGCGGGCTATACCGCCGCCGTCTACGCTGCGCGCGCAAACCTGCAGCCGGTGCTGATTACCGGTATGGAAAAAGGCGGTCAACTGACCACCACAACAGAAGTGGAGAACTGGCCTGGCGATCCAAACGATCTCACCGGCCCACTGCTGATGGAGCGCATGCACGAGCACGCAACGAAATTTGAAACGGAGATCATCTTCGATCACATCAGTAAGGTTGATCTGCAAAACCGTCCTTTCCGTCTCACCGGAGACAGCGGCGAATACACCTGTGACGCACTGATCATCGCCACTGGCGCTTCAGCACGCTATCTGGGCTTACCTTCAGAAGAAGCCTTTAAAGGCCGCGGTGTCTCCGCCTGCGCAACCTGCGACGGTTTCTTCTATCGTAACCAAAAAGTTGCGGTGATCGGCGGCGGCAACACCGCTGTGGAAGAAGCGTTATACCTGGCGAATATCGCCTCCGAAGTTCACTTGATTCACCGCCGCGACAGTTTCCGTGCCGAGAAAATCCTCATCAAACGTTTGATGGATAAAGTTGAAAACGGCAACATCGTGCTGCACACGCATCGCACACTGGAAGAAGTGACTGGCGATCAAATGGGTGTAACCGGATTGCGTCTGCGCGATACGCAAAATACTGACAACGTTGAATCTCTCGACGTCGCCGGATTGTTTGTCGCCATCGGCCACAGCCCGAACACGGCTATTTTCGATGGTCAACTTGAACTGGAAAACGGCTATATCAAAGTTCAGTCCGGTATTCACGGCAATGCGACACAAACCAGCATTCCTGGTGTGTTCGCTGCCGGTGACGTGATGGACCATATTTATCGTCAGGCGATTACCTCAGCTGGCACAGGTTGTATGGCCGCCCTGGACGCTGAACGTTATCTCGACGGTCTGGCGGACGCCTGCAAATAGTTTTTACAAATCAGTAACAAAAGTAAAAAAGGCGACTATAAGTCGCCTTTATTTTTGCCCCGTTGTAACATTGTCCTGCCCAAAAATTCCAATAACTCACCTGCTAAGCGTGCAATGAATAAAACCCGTCAAAAAGAGCTTACCCGCTGGTTAAAACAGCAAAGTGTCATTTCTCAACGCTGGCTGAATATTTCACGCCTGTTGGGGTTCGTGAGTGGCCTGTTAATTGTCGCTCAGGCCTGGCTCATGGCTCGGATTCTGCAGCACATGATCATGGAAAATATTCCCCGTGAAGCGCTGCTGTTCCCTTTCGTCGTGCTGGTCTTGATTTTTATCCTGCGGGCGTGGGTTGTCTGGTTACGTGAGCGAATAGGGTTTCACGCGGGCCAACATATTCGTTTTGAGATTCGTCGCCAGGTTCTGGACCGTCTGCAACAGGCGGGGCCAGCATGGATACAGGGGAAGCCTGCCGGAAGCTGGGCCACGCTGATTCTGGAACAGATTGACGATATGCATGACTACTATGCGCGTTATTTGCCGCAAATGGCGCTTGCGGTTTGCGTCCCGTTATTGATTGTGGCTGCCGTTTTCCCGTCAAACTGGGTTGCAGCCCTTATCCTGTTGGGAACCGCACCACTGATCCCTCTGTTTATGGCGATGGTCGGTATGGGCGCTGCCGATGCCAACCGGCGTAACTTTCAGGCACTTGCCCGACTCAGCGGTCACTTCCTCGATCGCTTGCGCGGCATGGAAACACTGAGAATTTTTGGTCGCGGCGAAGCGGAGACGGAAAGCATCCGGGCTGCATCGCAGGATTTCCGTCAGCGCACGATGGAAGTGCTTCGCCTGGCATTCCTCTCTTCGGGCGTGCTGGAGTTTTTCACTTCGCTCTCTATTGCCCTGGTAGCCGTGTACTTCGGTTTTTCTTATCTCGGCGAGCTTGATTTCGGTCACTACGGAACCGGCGTCACGCTGGCGGCAGGTTTCCTGGCGCTGATTCTGGCACCGGAATTTTTCCAGCCGCTGCGCGACCTGGGGACGTTTTACCATGCCAAGGCGCAAGCGGTAGGCGCTGCCGACAGTCTGAAAACGTTCATGGAAACCCCGCTCGCGCATCCTGAGCGTGGCGATATTGAGCTGGCGACCAAAGACGCGGTTGCAATTGAAGCCGAAAATCTGATCATCACCTCACCCGAAGGCAAAATTCTGGCTGGCCCGCTTAACTTCTCCCTACCCGCAGGCCAGCGCGCGGTGCTGGTTGGGCGTAGTGGTTCCGGTAAGAGCTCGTTGCTGAATGTCCTGTCAGGTTTTCTCTCGTATCAGGGCTCATTGCGTATTAATGGCTTTGAACTTCGTGACTTGTCGCCTGACGCCTGGCGTAAACAACTCTCATGGGTTGGGCAAAACCCGCAGCTTCCGGCTGCTACATTGCGTGAAAATGTGCTGCTGGCATGCCCTGATGCCAGCGAAGAACAGCTACAGGCCGCGCTCGATAGCGCCTGGGTCAGTGAGTTTTTACCGCTGCTTCCTCAGGGTGTGGATACCCCTGTAGGCGACCAAGCAGGTCGACTTTCTGTCGGACAAGCACAGCGCGTTGCCGTTGCCCGCGCCTTACTCAACCCGTGTCAGTTACTGCTGCTCGACGAACCCGCAGCCAGTCTGGATGCACACAGCGAACAACGCGTGATGCAGGCGTTGAATGCGGCATCGCGCCGCCAGAGCACACTGATGGTTACGCACCAGTTGGAAGATCTTGCCGACTGGGACGCTATCTGGGTCATGCAAGACGGTCAGATTGTCGAACAAGGTACCTATGCGCAACTTAGCGCAGCCAACGGGGCTTTTGCGACATTACTGGCTCACCGTCAGGAGGACATCTAAATGCGCGCTTTGCTACCCTATCTGACGCTGTATAAGCGTCATAAATGGATGTTAACACTGGGGATCGTTCTGGCGATCGTCACATTATTGGCAAGCATTGGTTTACTGACGCTTTCAGGCTGGTTCCTGTCTGCTTCCGCCGTTGTCGGTGTCACCGGGATCTACAGTTTTAACTACATGCTCCCGGCGGCTGGCGTTCGCGGGGCGGCAATTACCCGAACCGCAGGTCGTTATTTCGAACGACTGGTCAGTCACGACGCGACGTTTCGTGTATTGCAGCATTTGCGTATTTACACCTTCAGCAAATTGCTGCCGCTCTCCCCTGCCGGGCTCGCCCGATACGGTCAGGGCGAACTGCTCAACCGCGTTGTGGCGGATGTCGACACACTCGATCATCTCTATTTACGTGTGCTCTCCCCGCTGGTTGGCGCGTTTGTCGTTATTGTGGTGGTCACGCTAGGATTGAGCGTTCTCGATCTCACGCTCGCCATCACCCTTGGCGGCATTATGCTGCTGACTCTGTTTATCTTGCCTCCGTTGTTTTACCAGGCGGGTAAAAGCACCGGGCAGAACCTGACGCATCTGCGCGGGCAATATCGTCAGCAGTTGACCTCCTGGTTACAGGGTCAGGCTGAGCTGACCATTTTTGGTGCCAGCGATCGCTATCGCACACAAATGGAAACCACCGAATTACAGTGGCACGAAGCGCAGCGTCGTCAGTCCGAATTAACGGCCTTGTCTCAGGCTGTCATGCTGCTGATTGGCGCTCTGGCTGTAGTGATGATGTTATGGATGGCTTCAGGTGGCGTAGGTGGAAACACACAACCCGGCGCACTGATAGCGTTGTTTGTATTCTGCGCGCTGGCCGCTTTCGAAGCGCTGGCCCCTGTTACCGGCGCATTTCAACATCTCGGCCAGGTGATTGCTTCAGCACTACGTATTACCGAGCTGACAGAGCAGAAACCGGAAGTCACCTTCCCGGATACGGAAGCTACCGTTTCGGAACAAATTACTCTGACATTGCGTGAGGTGTCTTTCAGCTATCCTGGGCAAACACAAAAAGCGCTGGACACCCTTTCTTTGCTCGCTAAACCTGGTGAACACATTGCGATTCTGGGTCGGACAGGCTGTGGGAAATCAACGTTACTGCAATTATTAACCCGTGCATGGGATCCACAAAGCGGCGAAATCCTGATTAACGATCATCCGATTTCAACGCTGAACGAAGCCGCTTTACGCCAATGCATCAGCGTCGTACCACAGCGAGTACATCTGTTCAGTGCGACATTGCGCGATAATCTGCTGCTGGCTGCGCCACACGCCAGCGATGAAGCGCTATCCGGGATGCTGTGCCGTGTCGGTCTGGAAAAACTACTTGAAGGTGACGGGCTCAATGCCTGGCTGGGTGAAGGCGGTCGTCAGCTTTCAGGCGGAGAGCTACGCCGTTTGGCTATCGCGCGAGCCTTGCTGCACGATGCGCCGCTGATGCTTCTGGATGAACCTACTGAAGGTCTGGATGCGACAACGGAAAGTCAAATGCTTGAATTGATTAACGATGTGATGCGCAATAAAACCGTACTCATGGTCACACATCGCCTGCGCGGACTGTCGCGATTTAATCAAATAATAGTGATGGACAACGGACACATAATTGAGCAAGGTAATCACGCAGATCTGTTAGCCAGGCAGGGGCGTTATTACCAGTTTAAGCAACGTCTGTAAGCTATTATTGAACGATCCAACTCGCGTAGTGGAGTTTCGCTGTCATGCGCCTGGTGCAACTGTCCCGCCATTCTATCGCCTTCCCCTCACCGGAAGGCGCTTTACGCGAGCCTAACGGTTTATTAGCGCTGGGGGGCGATCTCAGCCCTGCCCGCCTGCTAATGGCCTACCAACGCGGTATTTTCCCGTGGTTTTCCCCTGGCGACCCTATTCTCTGGTGGTCGCCCGACCCACGCGCCATTCTCTGGCCTGACAAATTTCACGTAAGTCGCAGCATGAAGCGCTTTCATAAACACTCACCGTATCGCGTGACGCTTAATTACGCGTTTGGTCAGGTCATTGAAGGATGTGCAAACGACCGGGAAGAAGGCACCTGGATAACGCATGATGTCGTGGATGCCTATCATCGGTTGCATGAACTTGGACACGCGCACTCTATTGAAGTATGGCGACAAAATGAATTAGTCGGCGGGATGTACGGTGTTGCGCAAGGTACCCTTTTCTGCGGTGAATCGATGTTCAGTCGCCAGGAAAATGCATCCAAAACCGCACTGCTTGTTTTTTGCGCTGAATTTATCCGTCAGGGCGGAAAATTAATCGATTGCCAGGTGTTAAATACCCACACCGCGTCACTGGGAGCCATTGAGACTCCGCGCAGGGACTACCTTGAACATTTAAGCAGGCTACGCCAGCAGCGCCTACCGAGCCACTTCTGGGTGCCCAGGACGTTATTTTCGCCTCAGGAGTGAATGTTTTCGGCACATTTTTTGTCGGGGTGTTATAATTGGTGCCGCAGAGTCGGTTTAGCCCATTACCCCGCCGCCGTTAAGGAACAGTTCGCGTCAGGCAACGCCTATCGTTTATCTCATCGTTCCCTTACACGTTGCGCTTTTAGTGCGGCTTTGTTGTGTGCGGTTAGAGTAATGCGCCAAACCCGATTTGCTGCGTTTTAAACGCACAAATCTTTACTTATTAAAAGAACTTCGGCATTATCTTGCCGGTTCAAATTACGGTAGTGATACCCCAGAGGATTAGATGGCCAAAGAAGACAATATTGAAATGCAGGGTACCGTTCTCGATACGTTACCTAATACCATGTTCCGCGTAGAGTTAGAAAACGGTCACGTGGTTACTGCACACATCTCCGGTAAAATGCGTAAAAACTATATCCGCATCCTGACGGGCGACAAAGTGACTGTTGAACTAACCCCGTACGACCTGAGCAAAGGCCGCATTGTCTTCCGTAGTCGCTGATTGTTTAAACGCCCGAATGGCGTCCAGATAATAAAAGGTCGGTTTAACCGGCCTTTTTTGTGGACTGATGTTACGTATTTAATCCTCGTTCATGCGTGCATATTCTTCCGTAAGAAAATCCACCAATGCACGAACCGACGGCAATAACCCCCTGCGCGATGGAAAGACCGCGTGAATGATCTCTCGCTTTGGTTCCCAACCGTCCAGTAATGCCACCAGCTCGCCCGCCGCTATTTGCGCTTTTACCATCAATTGTGGGAGCTGAACGACCCCTACACCTGCCACTGCCGCTTCGCGTAAAGCCAGCATGTCGGTGGTGATCATACGGGGTGTGAAATGCACCTCCGCACGCGCGCCCTGTGGGCCAAATAATTCCCAGCGATGCACATGCTTACCCGTGGCCAGGCTCAGACCCGGCCATCGGGTCAGCTCCGCTGGCGCATGTAAAGTGCCCATCTGATCGATCAATCGCGGGCTGGCATACAGGCGATGCCCCCTGTCAGCAAGTACACGCATTACCAGATCGCTATCCTCAAAAGGACGGGGTCTGACGCGAATCGCGACATCAAGGCCTTCACCTACCACGTCAACCCGGCGGTTTGTAGCCTCAAGCTGTACGGATACATCGGGATAACGTGCCATAAAACGGGCGAGCATGGCGCCGACATGCACGTGCAGTAAAGTGACCGGACAGGTCAGCTTCACAATACCTCGCGGCTCTACCTGCAACGCCGCGATGGCATCCTGCGCTGCCTGCGCTTCCACCAGCATAGCCTTACAGTGTTCGTAGAACGTTTGCCCAACTTCAGTAACATTAAACTGCCGGGTGGTTCGCTGAATCAACCGCACCCCCAGCCTCTCCTCCAGTTGTGCAATTCGGCGGCTCAGTTTTGATTTCGGTTCATCGAGCGCCCGACCGGCCGCAGCGAATCCTCCCTCTTCAACGACGTGAACAAACCACGCGAAATCATTGAGATCCGGCTTAGTCATCTTATTGTCCTATTTATGAGACTGTGAAGGCTATTTTAGCTACTACTCAGTTCTCTGTCATGAATATAAGCTTATTCACATCAAGATAACGCCACTGAGGAGATACATATGAAACAAGTAACAGGCGTCTACACCGCACCTCGCCCACACTGGGTTGGCGATGGATTCCCGGTTCGCTCGATGTTCTCTTACCAGTCTCATGCTGAACAGTTAAGTCCGTTCCTGCTGCTGGATTACGCCGGGCCACATACCTTCACCCCAGGTAATGAAAAACGTGGCGTGGGCGAACACCCTCACCGTGGTTTCGAAACGGTGACCATCGTTTACAGCGGTGAAGTTGAACATCGTGACTCAACTGGCCGCGGTGGGATTATCGGCCCAGGCGACGTGCAGTGGATGACTGCAGGTGCAGGCATATTACACGAAGAATTCCATTCTCCGGAATTTACCCGGAAGGGTGGCGAGCTGGAAATGGTGCAACTCTGGGTCAACCTACCAGCGAAAGACAAAATGGCCGTACCAGGATATCAAGGCATTAGTAGTGATGTTATCCCTACTGCCTCGCTGCCAGATGACGCCGGCACTCTCCGTGTCATTGCGGGCAGCTATCAGGAGACAAAAGGTCCGGCACATACCTTCTCGCCACTGAACGTCTGGGATATGCGCCTGCAACGTAATCACCAGCTTACGTTGTCCCAGCCGGAAGGATGGAGCACCGCCCTGGTGGTATTGAAAGGCAATATCACCGTCAACGGCACCACGCCAGCCAGCGAAGCGCAACTGGTGGTGCTAAGCCAGCAAGGGAAAACGCTGCACATTGAAGCCACCAGCGATGCCATCGTGCTGCTGCTGTCTGGCGAACCGTTAAACGAACCGATTGTGGGTTACGGTCCGTTTGTCATGAACACGAAACAAGAAATCGCAGAAGCCGTACGCGATTTTAACTCCGGCCGCTTTGGCCAAATTTGAATCAAAGGAGAATACTATGTCCAGTCCTGCAAACTTTAATGGTTCACGCCCGGTCATCGATGTAAATGATTCCGTTATGCTGCTTATCGATCACCAAAGCGGACTTTTCCAGACCGTAGGTGATATGCCAATGCCTGAACTGCGTGCACGTGCTGCCGCGCTGGCTAAAATGGCCTCTCTGGCGAAGATGCCGGTGATTACCACCGCATCAGTACCGCAGGGACCGAACGGTCCGTTGATCCCTGAGATCCACGCCAATGCGCCGCACGCCCAATACGTGGCGCGTAAAGGTGAAATCAACGCCTGGGATAACGAAGATTTTGTTAAAGCCGTGAAAGCGACCGGTCGTAAGACGCTGATTATCGCCGGTACTATCACCAGTGTTTGCATGGCTTTCCCAGCCATTAGTGCGGTTGCTGAAGGTTACAAAGTGTTCGCAGTTATCGATGCTTCCGGCACCTACAGTAAAATGGCGCAGGAAATTACCCTGGCGCGCGTGGTTCAGGCTGGCGTCGTGCCGATGGATACCGCTGCTGTCGCGTCTGAAATTCAGGGGACATGGAATCGTGAAGACGCTGCTGAATGGGCAGAAGTGTATACCAAAGTCTTCCCAGCTTATCAGTTGCTGATAGAGAGCTACAGCAAAGCTCAGGAAGTCGTCACCAACGGCGAAAAACTGGACTCTCAGCGTTAATTATATCCTCCGCGCCAGTCCGGGCGGAGGAATATGTACACTGCGTAACCAAACAACAGTGAACACGTAAATTCTGCTTGACCGTTTTAGCGCAACTCCCTATAGTAGCGCCCCGTTGCCCCCCAAGCGGTCAGGCAGCAATACAATATGGTGAGGTGTCCGAGTGGCTGAAGGAGCACGCCTGGAAAGTGTGTATACGGCAACGTATCCGGGGTTCGAATCCCCGCCTCACCGCCATATTTTAAGAAGAGCTTGTACGCAAGTACGGGCTTTTTTTTCGCATATTTCACAGCCTGGCGGGGATGAGAAGCCCGGACCGGGTTCGACTACTGGCGCAGCCAGTTGGACAGACTGAGCGCGCAGCGAACAGGCTGCCCGCAG
>NZ_JANEWJ010000046.1:0-28368 GCF_028069755.1 Citrobacter sp. Igbk 16
GTGTCAGAATATAACTGTGAACGCCCGCATGAATCACTGAACAATATGACGCCGGAGGAATATCGGCAACACAATCATTTGGCCGGGATCTCAAAAAATGCCTGGAACTAAAACGGGTCTATTTACAAAACGACGCGGTTTCTTCTATAAATACGAAATGTTTTATAACCAGCTTATGTCATGCCCGGTGTTCAGTTCTCTGAGCAAGGAACAGGTTTCTGAACGGTATCTCCAGTTTGCCCTGCATTCATTCGTGGCTCTGGATATGTATAAAACATTCAGGCCTGATAATAAGTACGGATTTTACTACCATCTCCACCATTTTTTATTGAGTGAACATTGCTCGATTCCGGGGGAAAACGAGAGAGATATTTTTTCTGGGGTTAGAGACTACTTGCGAGACCGTATTGATGAAATTGAAATTACTCACAAAAGAACTCTCCAACCAATTCGCGAACGTATAAGAGGCATCAAGGATAGTAGCAATCAAAAAAAATCATGGATGCTTTTCGAAATCGATGAGTGCATTGGTTATTTTAAGAAAAATTTAAAAAGTGCTGATTTTGATAAGATCAAAGCCAAATTAAACAATTTTAAAGCAGCGTACATATCACTTACTATTATGTTGGCATTTGAACGAAAAACTGGTCTGGTCAAAAATATTTCTCGCTCTTACCGATATCTCCAACTGGATGAGGGACAAACTGATAACTATTATATAGCATTATGCAACTATATCTATGAATCGGAGAATTTCGATGAAATGCTGCTTGGTACTCTGATTGATGAATTTCAAAAAAAAACTATAGCGCCTTTCTCTGTAACTATTGGGAAAGAAGCCTGGCAGGATGTTCACGTTATATGGGATATTGTCTTTAACTCTCATGGTGGTGAGATCTTTGCGGAGTTAGATTTAGTTGAGCTAATGATAAACCTTAAGCGCTCTCCGGATGCGAAGGTACTTGAACCATATTTTATTTTTTCTAAAATTCTTTATAACATTTGCATTGATGATTTACAGGAAGCAGAGATTCTGTTGAATGAGATTTCATCACCTAAGTTACCTTTTGGTTATCTCCCTGCCGCTTGCAGCATGTTAAAATTGGCGCTTAAAATAAAATCAAAAGGGAAAAACATAAAAAATGGAGAACTAACCGCAGATGTAAATATCATGTTATCCTGCCAGAGTGTTTTTACCGATTGGGTTATGAGGCATACTGAGTCGGAGCGTCCGAAGTTCTTACTGACGGAATATGAAAATAACTTACAAATTATGCATGTGATAAAGCAATATAACGATCTTGTACGCAGGATAAGTGTTTTTAACGAACTGGATTTTTATGCTGTCCACCCACAGTCTATATCTGGAATTCTCTATGAGGTTGAACATGCATTAGGGAAGATTAATAAACAGCTTGATAGTGTTAATGAAGACGTCAATAGTGAGATACTGGCAGAAACAATAATATCCGAGAAAATATTGACAGTCCGCGAACTTAGCAAAAGTCTCGTCAGCTACTTACCTGAATCTACTCTTTATAACTGTATACTCAATCTAGATTATATCATACCTTACCTGAAACTTCCTGGAGAGATATTAGTTAATATTTCCAGCCTCATGACACTTGCTGAAGGGAGTGAGCGTAGACGTAAAGTAATTGCTGAGTCAATCTTGATCGCCAATGTCATGCAGGGAAGAGAAAAGCCGTAGAAAAAACAGCAAAAGGATGACATATTCGCTGCTGAGCCACAGGCACTTTCAAAATAAAACAGCCACTCCCCCTGCTACAGATGCTACGCGTAGCATCTGTAGCAGGGGGGAGGGACAGATTAATTCTCTGATTTGAACTCATATCTGTGTACTGATAAATTTCAATTTCATACCTTATTATTAGTAAATAATAAACACAGGTAAATTATAGCTTCAGAAGATTGAGTCGTTTAAATCGCTCAAATAGAGCATGCAGTTTTTTTATTTCGACTTTATATTCATCAGTCCCAATTTTATCCGAACTTAAAAGAGCAGCTTGTTTATTTATTAATAAATTCAAAATGCGGGACGCTTTGTCTTTGACAACCCTTCGCTTTCTAATATACACTCGATTGGTCCTATTCAATAATAGTTTACGAACCATATAATCCCCAGGCCCGTTGCTATTAACTGATATAACCATCCCATTTTCGTTGACTTTTAGATATTTTGCAACATCATCTTTGAAGCGATCTATATATCCTAAACCTGATATATATGTTGCTCCATCCATCGTATCTAGACACCCTTTCCAGTCATTTGTTTTTAAAACATTGCACTTTTGACACGAAAGGTGAAGGTTATAGGGATGAACTTTTAAAATCCCACCAAATTTATCAGCGAAGATATCTGTAGGTCTAAAATGATCTAAGGAAAAACGCTCACCACCACATTCATCAATAAGAGCATCACAATACACACATCTGTATTGGCAGTCTTTGCTAATATTAATATAGTTTTTATCGCAGTTATAAGTAGCGTAAAACTCACCTTCAGTTTTATAATAAAAAGATATATCCTGCCTAGTTAAGGTAGGATAATAATAATTATTATTTATCATCATCATCCTCACTTAACTCTGTAAATATTGCGTCTAATTCATCTGATGCTGCATTTAGTTCATCAAGTGATTCATCACTAATAATCCCTTCACTAGTTATATTTTTTACTCTTGAAAGGTCTAAAGCTTTAAATTCCTCAAGTTCCTTTTCTGTCAACGTTGAAAAAATCGACTTCTCTAGAAGAAATTCAAACCTCTTAGCTTGTTGTGATTTAATATCTTTATAAGTATTAATGTGTCGCATAAAGCGTTTGGATAGGTGGCTTTCATCTTCTCCAAGATCCCAATCGTTTTTGTCAATAACAAATTCGATATCACCCAAATATTTTTCAATTTCACCAGCATAGCTAGTCAGTATATAAATGGGGATTTTTGAATCGAAAATCCTAATTCTTTCAATTAAATCAACACCTGTATATTTAGCCTTTCCTGAGTGTTTAAGCTTTTCATCAATAAAATAAGTTACCTTTTCAGGTATGTTATTTAAAACCTGAATCATTTCATCAATGGAACGCTCGACATCTAAGCATATCACCTCAAAATCATTTGAAAACAAAATATCCATAGACAATTTATAGGTTGCTCTCACATCGCTATCGTCGTCAATAAAAATTATTTTATCCATTTATTTATCCTGCAAAAATTCGATGTAAAAACCAGCCCCGCCTAAATCTGAGTATTGCCGGGCAGAAATAGTACCTGATGGCATATGCTCTTCAACTTGGCTTTTAATTATTGACAATCCCATTCCGGTACCAGTGGAATTACCCTTTCTATCGGTTTTCCGACTATGCATCGGTAGGAATATTGCATCTTCCTGACCAGTTTCTAAACCACAACCTGAGTCCATAAATGATAATCGCAGTCTAGTGCCACCAACTCGTTCAAATATTACTTTGATTTTTCTTTCATCTTTTTCCGTATCTTCTAATGCCCAAGTAGAATTAGTGATCAAATTTATTGCAATGCTTTCCCAATCAATTTCGAATGATCGAACATTAAAATCACTCTCTTCTATCCTTAAAAATTCAATTTCATATTGGACTCCCATCTTAGCGAAGGTTGCAGACATCATGTCAAAAATGTATTTGAAAATTCTCGGAACATTAACCTTTGAACGAGTTCGTTTATCAGGCTTAATATTATCTATTGCTAGTTTGGAAAATGTATCAACATATTGTGCACCGGCTATCATAAGTTCAGTCACGCTAATCAGTTTATCGTAATCAATGCTCTCTTCCGCAACCTGCGCACGCCTAACCAAGTTTTTAAGTGTCTTAGAATTTGTTAAGGCTAACGATGAGTGTGTACGAATTTCATGCCCAAAACTTACTGTTAATACCCCAAGAGATGCAAGATTTGAAAGAATATCCTTTTCATCCTCTAATTTCTCACGCTCTTTTTCTAAATATAAATAATAATCGTCAAGTGCTTTTTGATGAGATGCTTTGGCTCTTTCTAGCTCACGTAATCTTTGATTAAGAACCTGCGCTGGGGCTATTCTTTTTCCCTTTTTCTTAGTCTTCTTTGAAAAAGCTTTAATTCCATCAATCGCTCCTTTTAATTCAGAATCTTTTTCTTTGATTATCCTTTCTAGTTCTACCGCAAGATCAGTGCTTTCATCTGACCGAGCTTCTTTTGTTGCAAGACTTTCAAACGAAGAAATGATTTTCAGTATAAAAGTACGTAGTTGTAAATAAGCCTCATTTTCAACAATCCCCTCTCTATTAGCCTGATCGTTGAGTATAGCATTAGTAGTTTTTGAAATACTAACCGCTCCAATAATTTGGTTGGGCGCTATTCGAAAACCACCTTGCTTTATCCCCCCTGGACTGGAAGATTTTCGATACCCTAAATCTAACCAATCACCTTTTCCAGTAGGTTCACCATATGGCCTGACTCGAAAATCATCACGATAAATACGAACTCCCCTATTCAACTCCATAAATCTTGACCAGTTTCTAGCAGACATATCTATCTTAGATAGAAACTCTTTTTTTCTAACCATGTAATGGAATTCAAATTTTAATGGCCCAAATAACGGCCTATCACCTTGCTTTGAGATCCATTCTCTCCAGGGAGTTGGAATTTGCTCTATTAATTCTCCCGTTGAATTATTTTTAAACGAAAGCTTAACTTTGTTGTTACTATCAACTACCGCTTTTACTTCCCAACTTGCTGCTTTAAGTAATTCTTGAGTATCGACAGGATCGTCAGGGAACACAACATTGTTAATCGTTCTATGAATAGTAATAGAAAAATCATTAGCCGATCTATAAGGTGAAATTAAAAGCCTCAACTCTTGCTTTAGATCCTCGATAAATTCCGGATACCATTCATCCTTGAGGCCAATTAGAACCATATAAGTCCCAGAATCATCTACAGAAGAAAATATGTCACCATATTTTCCAGATAAAGGTAAATCTTGCTCGTAAATATCATGTTTGATATCTGAAATCGAAGCATTCGTTTCTTCGTATTTTCTCCAATCGACGATCAATTGTATTACCGTACTACTTCCTTTCTTCTTTGTATATAAAACAACTTTCTTACTCAGTCGGTCCAAACCTAGCCGCCCTAAACCTTTAGCACCGGTCAGGACTCGTTTCTTATTTAAAGATAACTCTACACCGCTCTTAAAATCTGTACCAATCTTTAGCCAATGATCATAAATAGTATTTGCATCCATGCCATTTCCATCATCTCTAATTACCAATGTGGAAAGAGCTGGAGATTCCCTTAAATAAAATTCAACATGTACACTTTCAGCATCGGCGTCATATCCATTTTTTATAAGCTCGGACACAGCAACAGTTGAACTTGAAATGCTCTCCCGTCCGAGTTGCATAGGCACTCGTGCAGAAAGATCAAATGGTTTCTTACCTAGATATCTTCGTGCCATTATTTATTTCCCTTCAACAAATGGAATATCTTTTATCACACCAACTGTTAAATGACGTAGTCGGATACGTTCATTTAAAAAGTCGTTCGTCTGCTGACTCTGTAATACTTTCATAAGTTTTTTACACGTAGTTACCTTTCCATCCTTGGGAGAAACTACAAGCAAATGGTTTTCTATTGCAACAGGCTCATTCAAATTAATTAGCGTAGCAGATGCTCTGCTTCGGTCGGATGGACTTGAAGTCCTTTTTATAACGACAAAAGGGGGTTGTAAAACTTTCCCTGAAAATTTTCTTCTTTCAGAGGCATATTTTACAACTTCCCATTGTGGGCAATTTTTTGGATAAAAATATGCATATTCCCCACCTTCTTCCAGATCCCGATAGGCAACTAATGGACCGGTTCTAACTTCAAAGTAGTCTGCTATCGAGGAATTTGTATTGAGTGCACAATGCCATTCTATTTCATCTGTGCTGCTTTGATTTACTCCATATAGAACAAATACATCAACATCGGTTTTGCTGTTAAAACGTCCCCAGATATCCACATTAGCTTTCATTGAACCTGAAACAAATTGCCGAAATCCTTTATATCTACTGCCAGAGCGAAGAACATCTGGCAATATTACACTTATTAGACAATTTTTTGGAAGAAGCCTCAGATATTTATCAAATAAGATACCGGCCGCATTCACTTTCCCATCTTTCCAATAATTAACTTGTGGAGAAGGCCAAATAGTAAACGGCGGATTCATGACTACATGTGTGACTCTGACTATTTCCTCAGCATTAACTGTCAAGGCATCTTTCACACAAATATTTGAAAGCAACTCGAAAGCCTCTTCCATCGTGCAGTCTTGTTCAACTCCCCTGCTGATTGCTTCAATTACAATGCGAATTTTAGCAGCTTCAATAAAATGTTGATGAATATCATATCCCCAAAGCACTTTACCCCATCCTTTCAATGTTTCGGATAAAGTAGTTTCTACACCCAACCTTCTAGAGGCTTCTATTAGTAAATTTCCGGCCCCGCATGTTGGATCCAAAATAATTGAACTTGAGGTAATTGGTCTTTTTAATAATGAAATTGCCCTTGATGCTAAAGCTTGACCAGTAAAGAAGCTACCAGCCTCACGCATTTCGTCAATAGATAACAACCTTCTTAGAATTGCATCTATTTCATCCAAATCAACTGAATTTTTTAACTGTTCTTGATCTGATGAGTGAAGCAGCTCACGCATTGCAACATTATGTGTACTCAAAGTCTTCATGATGATTTTCTGCAGAAAATTTTAACTATAGTAGCATGATCCATGAAGCTATTCCATATACGAGAAAAACTTTAATCAGTTGATAAATATAAGTTTTAATTGGTTATGCGCAATTATAATCTGCAGGGGATTTTAAGTTTCATACTGCCATTGCTCTTATGTAACTCAGACTTCATGCATGTGGTAAAGCAGATTGAATCATCCGCTTTGGCTTACATGCTCATTGCCTTTGATTTTGGGCTTCCTTCCATAGGTATTCTAAACAATTACAGATAGATATCATCTCGAGGTACTCACCATATCCTTATCAGGTTATGTTTTTTGTTTATCTAACTGAGATCTCTCCATATGCCAAAATCTACTGGCCTTCAGGCCATTGAGAAGCCTTTGGCTTCTCTTCCCAGCTCTATTCGCAAACACATTCTTGAGCGCCTCTATGACCTTACCCAATACGTACCAGTAATCGGCATCATGGGTAAAACCGGTGCGGGTAAAAGTAGTCTTTGCAATGCTCTCTTCCAAGGAGAAGTTACACCTGTCAGCAATGTTGAGCCCTGCACCCGTGACGTTCTGCGCTTTCGGCTAAGTCATGGTCATCACAGCCTGATGATTGTTGATTTGCCGGGAGTAGGTGAAAACGAGAAACGCGATGAAGAGTACAGCGCACTGTATCGTCGTACCCTGCCAGAACTGGATTTAGTGCTGTGGGTTATCAAAACCGATGACCGGGCTCTGTCAGTGGATGAACGCTTCTATCGCAAGGTGATGCAGGATTATCAGAAGAGGGTTCTGTTTGTGGTTAATCAGGCTGACAAGGCTGAACCTTGCCATCAGTGGAATGCCGCCAGCAATACACCGTCTCATAGCCAACAGTAGACAATTGAGGCTAAGCGGAGCGCGGTGCAGCAGCTCTTCCTGCCGCACCATCCAGTCTGTGTTGTATCGGCCCGAACGGGTTGGGGGCTGAATGCGATGGTTGAGACGATGATGCGCAGCCTGCCTGACCGGGCGACCAGCCCACTGACAACACAACTGCATGGCAAGCTCTGCACCGAGCCGGTAAAAAAGCAGGCACGTGAACGCTTTGGTAATGCCGTGGATGAAATGATGGGCAATGTGGAGTCATCATCTTTTCTGCCAGCGCCTGTAAGGGCTGTTATTCGAACCGTGCGGGAAGCCGTGGTGAACGTTGCCCGTGCTGTCTGGGACTGGATTTTCTTCTGACAACAGCTTATGACGGACACTCCCTGTCCTTTCTGCGCTCAATTAATGAGCTGTTAATCCACCATCAACGCGCGAAGGCGCATTACAGCTGTAATCCTCGCACTGAAAAAATACGCCTTCCCATGTCCATACCCTGTCCGGTCCCTTCGTTACACTAATCACTTAATTTTCAGCCTGTTAACGGGATGGAGAAAATCTAATGTCCCAGACTGAGCGTCGCCATGAAAAGCTGGCGGTTCGGCTGTCCCTTATTATCAGTCGTCTGGTTGCTGGCGAAACGCTGGATATGGGCCTTCTTGCTGCAGAGTTTGGAGTGTCGATCCGCACCCTCCGCCGGGACTTTCGTGAGCGACTGATGTACCTAGACCTGGAATATCGCGATGGCACCTGTCGTTTGCTCTCAGGTAGCCATCAGCGCGAACTGGCTGTACTGACTTTTGCTCGTCAGTCAGGCGTGGAGGCTTTATTTCCTGACATGGATAACCACATGGTCAGCTCACTGCTGAGCGGACCCGGTGAGTCTCCGTGCCTCATATGGGCAGAATCGGAGTCATTGTCGCCGCCCAGGCCAGGCATATTTACACGCCTTGTCAGGGCCATATCAGAGCATCGCCGTGTGACGCTGCTGGCTGAAGGTTGTCGCAGTTCAGGGCTTGCACCATACCGCCTCGTACTTTGCGGCGGGCACTGGTATCTGACTGGAGAGCATAATCATCGCGTTGCGGTGTTTCCGCTGAACGATATCCATGCGGTTACCTTGCACCCGGAACTATTCGTGCCTGACCTTCAGATTCGCAACGTTCTCGCCGAACCGGAATTCCTCAGAGCTCTTCCCCATTTTCACGTTTTTCACTCACTGCTCGCCAGAACCGGCGACGGTCTTTTACCTCATAAGGAATCATGATGAAGAAATTACTGACCACAACGACGCTGGCCGTCAGTCTCTGCACTGGCGCTGTCTTTCCGGCGTCTGCCGAAACTGTCGTGGGTACCGTCAAATTCTGGCAATACATGCAGGCGGATGGCTGGAAATCGACCGATGGCATGGATAACGACACGCTAAACAATACGCTCTATCAGGCAAGTGTCATTGGCCATTATCCCTGGACCAGGCAATTTCTGCTGCGTCAGCGTGGTGGTGGTGCTTATTTTCTCGCCGACAAGAAAACGCATACCGTGCGCAAGCTGAATCTGAAACCTGCCAGTGGTTATTACTCCGACCTGACATCGGTCTATCAGGGAGAAGACCAGGGGAAAGGGTGTTACTTCACTATCATCGACACCCAGTATCAACTGGAACTGGCTGATGAACCTCACAGCAACCAGGTGCTTGCTGCATTTCCGGAAAACTGTGTCAACAAACAGCAGCAGGCTGCCCTGGCGGCGAAGCGTTCTGCCTCAGAGCAGAAACTGCAGCAGTGGGTAGCCCAACAGAGTCTGGCAGAGTTGTGCCGACGCACCGGCAATTGCTGAAGAAACGGACGGACGATTTATAAGGAATCTGCACTATGAAGAAATTGTATCCACCTGCGCTTGCCGTTCTGACAGTTATCGGTGCCATGGGAGTCTCTGGCTGTGACAGCAAGGAAGATGCGGGTGTGAAAACGATAGCCAGTTTTAAGGACCTGACTCCGCCACCGTTCAGCAAGGTTGTCTCGCATAAATCCGATGTTGCCCAGGAATGGGTAAAAAAGGATGCCTTCGGTACACCGCAATATACGGTGATGAAAACCCGTCAGTCGCCGGAGGGTTGTGAGTCAGGTAATTATTACTATATTGCGGACATGCAGCAGAAAACGGTGCAGCCACTGATGGCAGCCCTGTGCCTTGCAGACAATATCACTCTGAGCTTCAGGATTGAAACCGACAGCTACACGGGGGAGAAATCGGTGGTGTATTCACACGATGGAAAGGAAATGGGGAAACTCTATCTGCCGGAGAATCAGGAGAAAAATCCATGATGAAGCTGAAAGGCGTTATCTCAGTTTTCGCTTTGAGCCTGTGTCTGTTTTCACCGGCTCAGGCCGAAGAACAGCGTTACATCAGTATCCGCAACACAGACATGGTCTGGGTTCCTGGAAATGTCTGCGTCTGGCAGTTTCGCCTGGATAACGGCGGAAGTGGTGAGGGGTTCGGGCCTCTGACGCTCTCCCTGCGTCTGAAAGACAAGGGCGGAAACACGCTGGTTATGGGGAATATGGCGGTGGCTGCATTTGGTGAGAGCGATGCGACTCGCTCTCAGGAAGCCTCGCTGGAGAACGAATGCGTGGAAAACGTCAGCTCTGTCGAAATCATGAAGGCAACGGAAGAGCGTAATGGTTACCAGATTGACCTGCCACTGTCCGTTTTCGACCCGCAGTACTACCGGCCGGTACAAGTCACGGTTGGCGGTGGTAAGGCATCTTAGCTGCTTCATTGCCCGCTTGATTCAGCCCCTGTCGCATATGCCACAGGGGCTTTTTGTTTTAAGGAGCCTGTATGACTGAACTCACTGAATTGCCTGAGGGACCGTTTTCGCGCCAGCAGGCAGAGGCGGTTGCGGCTCAATATTCCAACATTGCTATAGAGGACGACCAGGGTACGCATTTCCGTCTGGCTATCCGTCATGAGCGTTGCATGGTTTGGCGAGCCTGGAACTTTGAGCCGGATGCCGGTTACTGGCTGAACCGGCATATCGCTCGTTATGGCATCCGCAAATTACCGGCATAACCACCATCAGCGCATCACCGTGATAACAAAGTCAGGCCACACCTCCCTCGGGAAGTGTGGCCTTTTGTATTTTTACCCACTGAATAAGGAGTTATCCATGCGATTAGCCAGCCAATTTGGCCGTATAAACCAGATACGCCGTGACCGGCCTCTGACCCACGAAGAGCTGATGAGTCATGTCCCCAGCGTGTTCGGGAGTGACAAACATGAGTCTCGTTCAGACCGTTATACCTACATCCCAACCATCACCATCCTTGAAAGCCTGCAGCGCGAGGGTTTTGAGCCGTTCTTTGCCTGCCAGACAAAGGTTCGCGACCAGAGCAAGCGGGAGCATACCAAACACATGCTTCGCCTGCGCCGTGCCGGTCAGGTGACCGGGCATCAGGTGCCGGAAATCATTCTTCTCAACAGCCATGATGGATCCTCGAGCTACCAGATGCTGCCGGGGCTATTTCGAGGCGTCTGTACCAACGGCCTGGTCTGCGGTCAGTCATTCGGCGAAGTGCGGGTACCGCATAAAGGTAATGTCGTCGAGAAGGTGATTGAAGGGGCTTACGAAGTGCTTGGGGTCTTTGACCGGGTAGATGAGAAGCGCGATGCGATGCAGTCACTGGCGTTGCCAGCTCCGGCTCGTCATGCACTGGCGAATGCCGCACTGAAGTATCGATTTGGGGAAGACCACCAGCCGGTCACGGTATCGCAGTTGCTGACTCCACGTCGTCGGGAGGACTACAGCGATGACCTGTGGACTGTCTACCAGCGCGTGCAGGAGAACCTGATGAAAGGTGGTCTGTCAGGGCGAACCGCGCAGGGAAAAAGTAATCGCACCCGTGCTGTTACCGGTATTGACGGCGATGTGAAGCTCAACCGCGCCCTGTGGGTGATGGCAGAAAACATGCTCGAGTTTTTCGGGCGTTAAACAACAGTTCCGGCATAAGGAGATAATTTAATGGATACACAAAATCATCAGTTCGCTGAGCTGACAGTAATTACCGCCTCAGTGGTCCCTGACGAGTTACGCATAGGCTTCTGGCCACAGCACTTTGGTACCATCCCACAATGGATAATCCTTGAGCCCCAAATCTTTGCCTGGATGGACCGGCTGTGTACCGATTATCACGGCGGCATCTGGAATTTTTCGACGCTCAGTAACGGTGGCGCTTTTATGACTCCCGAGTCAGAGCAAGATGAAAAGTGGACAATGTTCAACAGCATGAACGGCAACGGCTCGGAACTTACTGGCGAAGCGGCTGGGATAGTCTCCAGCCTGATGGCATACAGCCACCATGCCTGTCGTACCGAGTGTGACGCGATGACTGAGCACTATTATCGCTTACGAGACTTCGCGTTGAACCATCCAGAGTGCAGCGCCATTATGCATCTCATCGACTGAGGCATACCGAACATGAATACCGCAATATCCCCACCGTTATCGCAGCCTGAACTCTTTCCGGTGTCGGTCATGGCTCAGCATGGTTGCATGCTCCCCGCGACATCCGGATTGACACCCTATGCCCAACGGACCATTCGCCGGGCTATCAACCTGCTGGATAAATATCTGCGCCAGCCCGGCATATCTTTTACCTCAAGTACTGCTGCCCGTGACTGGCTTCGGTTACAGCTGGCAGGACAAGAACGGGAAGTGTTTATGGTGCTCTATCTTGATAATCAGCATCGTTTACTGGAGAGCGAAACGCTGTTTGCCGGTTCAGTTAACCATGTCCAGGTCCATCCCCGCGAAGTAGTGAAGTCAGCGCTTCGCTTAAATGCTGCTGCTGCCGTGCTGGCGCATAACCATCCATCCGGTGATCCGGAGCCCAGCCCATGCGATCGCAATATTACGGGCAGGCTTAAAGATGCCCTGGCACTGGTTGATGTGAACACGCTCGATCATCTGGTCATCGGCTCAGAGGGCATTGTGTCGTTCGCGGAGCGAGGCTGGATATGAAAATCATCAGTAAACGCCAGGCAATGACCCTATACCGGCAACATCCTGGCTCCCGGCTGTTTCGTTTCAGTACAGGAAAATATAAATGGTCAGGCAGTATCTGCCATTATGCTGGCCGCGAGGTGGAAGATATACGCGGCGTTCTGGCCGTATTTGCTGAACGCCGTCAGGACCGCAATGGTCCCTATGTCATTCTTCGAAGTGTCACTCTCAATTAATCTTTCCCTTTAATCAGGAACAATAATGAACAATCACTCCGAATCCGGTACCAAGCCGGAGAATCCCGCCTGCCAGCAGTGGGGGCTGAAACGTGCTATGACACCCTGTTTTGGTGCCCGTCTGGTACAAGAAGGCAACCGACTGCACTATCTGGCTGACCGAGCAGGATTTAGCGGGGCGTTAACCGACGATTTTTCAATGCGCCTCGACCAGGCATTTCCGCTCATGATGAAGCAACTTGAGCTGATGCTCACCAGCGGAGAACTCTCCCCCCGAAATCAGCACTGCGTCACGCTGTACCACAACGGACTCACCTGCGAAGCCGACACACTCGGCTCCTGTGGCTATGTCTACATTGTTGTTTATCCTGACCAGACTGAGCCGCAGTAACTCCCCCGCTTATTCCCTAAACATCATAGAGCAAACATCATGCAAACCTTATCATCACACCCGACTCGGGCGACTCCCCCCTATCTGTCACCCATTGAAACCTGGCAACGGCTGCTGACTCATCTGTTATCGCAGCACTATGGCCTGACGCTGAATGACACACCGTTCAGTAATGAAACCACCATACGAAAACATATTGATGCTGGAGTATCGCTCAGCGATGCGGTGAACTTTCTTGTCGAAAAATACGGGCTTGTCCGTATCGATCGGAAAGGATTTTCGTGGCAAGAGCAGACCCCGTATCTTTCCGCAGTGGATATTTTTCGAGCAAGGCGCTCTACCGGCTTGCTAAAAACTAACGTGAAATAAACGCTTAAATACAGAGCAGACTAAAGGAAAGCAAAATGCTAATCTCACAGACGAAGAAACTCCTGCTGTAACTTCCCCTCACCTGCAAAAAAATCTGACATTTTCTTTTAGGACCAACAATGGGACCAAAATGAAAATTGAACTGAAGGTTATCAGCTGTTAAACAACAAGTTACACAATCAATTCAGACTCCGCCAGCCCAAAATTCTCCATCGGTGATTACCAGAGTCATCCGATGAAGTCCTAAGAGCCCGCACGGCGCAAGCCCTGCGGGCTTTTTTGTGCCCGTTACAGCCCGAGAACATCCAGCTAAATCCAGAGAAAATTGTGCACCGCCTCATGTGAGCGGATATAGCGATAGCGAACGGCAGTCTGGTTAATCTCCTATTTTGTCACGTCGATACTGTTGCGCAAACCCTGCATTCTGCGCTGGCTCGGTTCGTCACCGGCAATGAACTGTTCGCAATATTCCCATTCAAAGTCGGCCTGCCCACCAAACACCGGTGAAAAGCCCCTGGCATAAGCTGAGGACGTTTTGTCTCTGTTCGGTTTAACCTTAGCCCCACAAAAATTGTGGTTATAACAACATACCATCTGCTTGCTGCCATTCAATTGGGCGAATAAAATAGAATGAATACATCCGATTTTAATATATATATCCACAAAAAATGAAAACCACATGGCACAATAGATAATAATCACAACATCCCAAAATAATGGTAAAGTTCTTAGTGAATTTAATAATAAATAAAAAACCGCGAACCATGAAAATTTAACTTTAGTCAAGCAATAACAATAAGTTAGAACATCATTGATTGCATTAATAGAATGTTTCATGGACAATAAAAAGCTGTTCTCCATTTTAAATTCATGCAGGAGGCATGATGGAGCAGCTTGATAAACAGGTCATATCCATTCGTCAATTACTTTCTGTTAAGCAATTAGCGATTCCGAGTTACCAGCGCCCTTATCGCTGGAATAGCAAAAATATAGCTGACCTTTTTGCCGATCTGGGATCGCACCGCGATAAAACGGCCTATCGACTAGGTTCCGTTGTTTTCCATAAGCACTTGGAAGAAAAAAAAACGTGGCTGGATATTGTTGATGGTCAACAACGAACCCTGACCTTAATGCTGGCAGTCAAAGCATTGACAGAAACTCGCCTGCACAACCTCAAACGCAAAGACCTGGTCGAGCAACTTACCAAACTCAAACCTGATGTCGATGCTTTTATGGCACGTCAGCGTTTTGCCAGTCTGGATTCACAAGCCAATCTTCGACGTAATTACCTGGAGTTACTCAGGCTTGTTGAACGCACCGAGTTCAGCGAAGAACTTATCGACTTTATGCTGAACCGCTGCGAAGTTGTCACTTTCGTGTTGAATGAAGTTTCAGAAGCATTTCAGTTCTTCGATTCACAAAATGCACGCGGTAAAGATCTGGCTCCCCACGATCTACTTAAAGCCTTCCACTTACGTGAGTTTTCCGCTGATGAAGCTGGGCTAAAAGCTGAAGCAGTCGCTCACTGGGAGAGGATGCCTAGCGAAAGGCTGGCAACGCTCTTTGCCAATTACCTGTTCCGGGTTCGTCAGTGGGCAGAGGGTAAATCAGCCCGCTTCTTTGGCAAAGGTGAAGTTGACCTGTTTAAAGGGATCAATATTTCTCAGATCGCGCATTTCCCGTATGTGAGTTCATTGCGGATCGCCCACCACTATGTCGATGATTACAACAGTCAATACCAACGCAAAATTGACGGTCAGAGCCTAAGTTTCCCCTTCAGTCTGGATCAGATGATCATCAATGGCCGCCGTTTCTTTGAAATGGCCGAACATTATCAAAAGCAGGTCGCTGTTATTATCAACAGAGAAAAAGATGCTGATGAGAATAAGCCAATTACTCTATTGAATGAGGTGCTGGAACCCTGCGCAAGTAATATTCTATACACCCTGAACAGCTATGTCAGGCGCACCCGCACTGGCGATCGCTATGTCCGGGCGATGTTCGATTGCGCTCTGATTTTTTATATAGATAAATTCGGGACTCAGGAACTGTCTTTGGCGATAGAAAAATGCTTTATCTGGGCATATACCTGCCGTATCGGTCAGCAGGTAGTTCAATTAGCTACCGTCGATAACTATGTGCTACATAACAACCTACTACGTACTATCCGTGATGCACGCCACCCCAAAGATCTACATGCTTTCCCCCTGCGCACGCTCGGCATCCAGGATAATAAAAATAATCGCAATGGAACTGAAGATGAGCTAATCATGCTATTCAGGAAGATGAGATATTATGAGTAATTCCCACGTACGGCCTTTTTTTATAAATGATTTACTTAGTGACCGCGCAAAATATTTGATTCCAATGTACCAGCGTAATTACGCCTGGGGCCAGGGCGAAATCACTCAGCTTTTACAGGATGTGCTGGATTATCAGAAAAAATCCGCTTCCGCCAGGCATCCGCAGACTTATTACATCGGTACATTAGTGGTGTTTTCCCGGGGGGATGACTGCTATGAAGTTATTGACGGGCAACAACGCTTTACAACGCTCTCCCTACTTGCTAACTGGCTGAAATGCCACGCAGATAAATCTGTTGATATGCAGTGGTATCAAAAACTCAATCTCACTTTCGAAAGTCGCCCTGTCTCTACCCTCACCTTCGAAAAGTTATGGCAAGGCGTAGATGTGCAACATATGCGCGGTGACGATTACAACGAAGGTTTGATCAGAGGTTACGAAATGATCGGCAAAGCGTTGGCTGAGCTTCAGCTTAAAGGCCGCGCGTTGAAGGTGTTTTGCAAGTATCTGTTCAATCACGTGCAGATTTCTCGCATCGAAGTGCCAGCAGATACCGATCTTAATCATTTTTTTGAGGCGATGAACAATCGCGGCGAACAACTCGAAAAACACGAAATCGTCAAAGCGCGTCTGATGAATGTCCTGAATGGGATTAGGAATACCAAAGAGCGACACAAAAGTCTTGATACTCTGGCGAGGGTATGGGACGCGTGTTCGAATATGGAACGTTACGTCCAATACGGTTTTACGCCAAAAGAACGTCAACAACTGTTTGGCAAAAAGCATATACATCAATTTAATCCAACCAGTTTCTCCAATTTGGTTGAATTGCTGGATCAAGCAGGCTCATTTCCAGATACCGACGCCACAGAAGCACTACATCAACGCCAGGGGCAAACTCTGGAAGAAATATTGTGTGACACTCGTCTGGATAGTACTCTCCAGCAAGAGGAAGACAGCGCAGGCTCAGAGCGTTTTAACAGCGTGATAAATTTTTCAAATTTCCTTCTTCATGTACTCCGTCTTGTCAGCAGAGACCCGGGTACAACTGAGGGAGTGCCACTTGATGACAAACAACTTGTAGAGCAATTTGAGTCACGCCTGCTGAAGCAGGAAAAGCCAATCGCCGCGGCAAAAGCTTTCATTTATAGTTTACTGAAATGCAAATATCTTTTTGATCGCTATATTATTAAACGAGAATTCACTCAGGGCACAGACGGATGGAGCCTGAAACGCTTATATCAATACTCGCCCCAAAGTGTAGGTTATATTAATACCTTTGATAATAACGAGGGAGAGTTTGAGGATATAAACCGCCAGGTCCTGATGTTACTATCAGCTTTCCATGTCTCAACACCAACACTGGTTTATAAACACTGGCTCAATGGTGCGCTAACATATTTGTTTGATGAGCACAGCCCGGAAGATGAAATTGATGCTGGAGACTACCTGGCTTATCTTGAGAACATGGCTCGCCGCTTTGTCTTTATGAGATTTTTATCCCAGGATGAAGCTGCATCATATTACAATATGATTTTTGGTGATGATGATGTTCTTCCAGAGATCATCTGTGACAAACGTTGGTCGCAGGCTATCAACGCTAAATTACGATTCGGGACTATCGAAAATAACTTTGTTTTTAACTATCTTGACTATCTACTGTGGAAAAAACAAAACACGAGTAATGATATTGCCCGCCGTTTTGAGTTTACCTTCCGAAGCTCGGTGGAACATTTTTATCCACAGCACCCTATAGATGGCCATCCCAGAATGGATGAAGAGCAGTTACATGCTTTTGGGAATCTCTGCCTGATTAGCCACAGTAAAAACTCGCGGCTAAGTAATTTCCAACCCCAGCAAAAGAGAGAGCATTTTGAAGCCAGCCTGGCTCGTAAAGAGATCGACAGTCTGAAACTTCTGGCAATGCTCGAGTTGATGAAGCGCAATAAGCAGTGGGGTGAGGAGGAGATTATCAGTCATGGTAAAGAGATGGTAGCGCTGCTGGCCGAAGAAGTGGAAGAGATGTATTAATGCAGAAAACCGCTCCCGGCAAGGTGTCGCGAGCGGATATAACGTTGTCGGCGTATTATGGCGGAGCGGGCATCTATGGCGTCATGCTTTCATTATTTATCAATGCTGCCAGGCGCTTAATCTGTTGTCCTGCGCTATCAAAATTACGCTCATCAAGCCAAAGAGTGAACGCTTCGCGTAGCGCCGGATATTCACTATCAATGATTGAATACCATGCGGTGTCCCGATTACGCTGGTGTACGACAACAGCCTGACGGAATATGCCTTCAAAAGTAAAACCAAAGCGCGTGGCTGCCGCACGAGAAGGCGCATTAAGCGCATCACATTTCCATTCAACGCGACGATACCCCAGCACCTCAAAAACATAGTCTAACAGCAGCGACATGACCTCCGTTGAAACCCGCGAACGTTTCATGCGTGATGAATAGGTCACCCAACCCACTTCTATTACGCCATTCGATGTATCAATGCGCATAAGTGCCAGCGTGCCGACAGCCTGCATGCTGGCCAAATCGATTACGGCAAAATGCATGGGGTCGGTCTGCGCCGCAATCGTCGTTAAATAGCTTAAGAAAGAATCAAAGGTCGTGAATGGCCCTGACGCGAGATAGGTCCAGTCGCGAGAGTCAGGCGTATCGCAATAGGCGTCATAAAGCGCCTTTGCGTGGCGTTCGACGTTAATACGCTCAAGTTTGCAATAACGACCGGTGATGTGCTGAGCCGTGGGAAATCGCGCACCTTGCCAGTCCGGTAACCCTAAACCCACGGGCTGCTGGAATTCATTAAACGTGGATGACATGCTATTTACCTCTCATAATAGAGTGTCAAATGACAGCAGAATAAGAGACATCTGACGGGGTAAAAAGAACCACAATGGATGTTTTTAACAGATCCACATGACAATGCTATACCGAACTCCAGCACCGTATTGCTTATCCACAATTAAAAAATACCGATCATGCAACTGTTGTGGAAATAAGAAATACGGCCATTAATGACATTATTGCGCGCATCGCTATCATCATCAAAGTAACGCTACATGGCATGGGCAAGACGACGAATACCCTCAACAATAACCTCTGGCGGGTGATTCGCAAAACCGATCAAAATCCCCTGCCGGGAGATATCCCCATGATAATAATGACTCAATGATTGAATCCCCATCCCCAGCATTCTGGCTTTCTGTTCGACCTCATCGCCGGTCACCCCGTCATGCAACCAGCAAACAATATGCACCCCAGAATCAGAAGGTTGGACGGTCATTTTATCGGCAAGATAGCATTGAATAGCATTGACCAACGCCGTTCGCCTCTCGTAGCATGCCTTACGAACCCGTCGCACATGGCTGGCGTAATGTCCTTCTTCAATAAAACTCGCCAGTACCGCCTGCTCAAGATAACTGGAGCCAATATCGGAGAAATATTTTGTCACGATAAACTGTTCTTTTAATCCTGGCGGGACAACTAAAAAACCTAAACGAAATTCTGGGTACATCATTTTTGAAAATGTCCCTGAATATATTACCCGCTGATGCTGATCTAATCCCTGCAAGGCTTGCAAAGAACGTGCGGCATAACGAAATTCACTATTGTAATCATCTTCAAATATCCATGCCCGGTTAACCCGAGCCCATTCCAGTAGCTCAAGTCGTCGGGATAAACTGAGGGTCCCGCTAAGTGGGTACTGATCGGAAGGAACAACATAGGCCAGTTTCGCATGAGGGAAATGATCAATTCCGTATTGAACATTCATTCCTTCGCTATCCACCGGCACAGGTCTCACCATTGCCCCTGTTGACATAAATACCCCGCGCGCACCTTTATAACCAGGGTCGTCCAGCCAAACGTCATTTCCTTTCGTAAGCAACGCTCGGGCAGTAATATTTAACGCCTGCTGAATACCGTTGACGATAATGATCTGATCTTCACTGCAGTTAACCCCTCGCGTCGTTTTCACGTAGTGACAAATTGCTTTCCGTAAGGGATAAAAACCGCAGGGGCTGGTATGAGAGCCGAGTTGATGCCGGGATTGTCTCCAGACTCGCCCCAGCAACTTGCCCCATAATGAATGAGGAAAGAGATCGGTACAGCCCACACCGACGGCGAACAGACGGTTCATTTCACGCCCTTCAACATCGCCAGACCATAATCCACGAACGGATACGATATCCGCATTTAGCTGCCCATCAGCGGGCAGTTCACCGCCTTGCAGCGCTTCAGGATAGAGACCGCTGATGCTGCGGTCAGGAAGACTTGGCGTGACAAAGGTTCCGGCGCCTTTGCGCGTCTGAATATACCCTTCGTCTAACAGTCGGTCATAACCCGCAATTACCGAGTTCCGTGAAATTGACATCATCTCGGACAGGCCACGGGTTGAAGGTATCTTTGTCCCTGGCGGCAGACGACCTTCTACGATTGCGTTGCGTAGCGCATGGTACACCTGTTCCTTAATAACGCCTTGCTCTAAAAAAAGTTCCTGAAATAAAGGTGCACTATTTTTTTTCATTGCACTCGCTCTTACGTTAAAAGTGGATCCTGGAAATATATGCAAAGTGTCTCTTTGCGGTGGCTTAAGCAATATTTAGGATAACCGCCATAGAAAACCACTCTGACTAAAATTATCAGGAGACCTATGAGTAACCAAAACACAACTGCGCCGATTACCATCGAACCCGTCACCCAGCAAGACTACGCGGGCTGGCTGCCGCTTTGGATAAATTACCAGATTTTTTATCGTACTGAAATTTCAGACAAGGTCACACAATTAACCTGGGGTCGTTTTCTCAATCCTGTGGAGCCTGTTTTTTGTGCTGTCGCAAAATCTGACGGTAAAATTGTCGGTCTGGTGCATTATCTCTTTCATCGCTCAACATGGGCGGAGTCTGATTATTGCTATCTGGAGGACTTATTTGTTAGTGAAGAAACCCGGGGCAAACACATCGGCAAGCAGCTTATCGAGTATGTTCAAAAGCACGCCCGCAAGCGCCATGTTTCAAGATTATACTGGCACACACATGAAACAAACCTCCGCGGTCAGCGCCTTTATGACTGGGTTGCCAGCAAGAGTGGGATGATCGAGTATCGTATGTAAAATAGATAACCCCCATTAAATCGGGTAGTTTTCTGTAAACATCCCCCCTAATGTACCTTAATTTTTCAACACATCGTCTGCGGCTGTGTTTCGCAAAGCCGCAGAATCTGAAATTGTCCGATTTCCGAGGCCAAATACCCGCTACGCTGGGAAGTGACATATTCGTATATATTCTAAATTATCCATCAATAAAAACATTACTTTTCAACATACTGCACATGTCTTATTGCCCATGCGTTTTATTTCCACATAAAATTGCCCTACACTTATTTCTACATCTCTATATTGCCGGTGCGACCTCTGAACACCCCGCTGGGCTGCATCGGTGCGGCATGAGTTAATATATCAGTAAATATACTTTCTCATACTTTTGGGTGATAGCAATTTGACTCACTGGCGATCAGGAGGTGCTTGAGAAACTGGGTAGTAAAATAATAGCGTAACCAGGCAGGATATTTCCCCCAACGTTAAAAGCATCATTTTCACACACAAAGGAGAAAAATAGGGTGCCGGAATAGCAACTTACGCTGCCCTTCTGGTCGTAAGCGAAGCATTTGATTGATGGTGTAGAGTAAAATGAATCAAATACGAGAGTCATTACACAATGTTGTTTTCCCTGATATTATGCCCGACTCATGGCCTTATCAGTCCTGGTGTTCACCTGCAGATATTGATACCGATATCACCTGGTATTCTTTTACTGAACTCGATTTAATCCTTGATGTTTGGCCAGGAAAGGACTCGCTGGTCCCTGTCAGGAAGACCGTTTGGGGGTTCGTTTACGAGAATGAACCATTGGTCCAGATCAATATTAAAGATGAAATTGCTTATGTTGCAGTCAATCGAAGATTTTATTCATGGGTCATTATTGTGGCTGGCATCTACAATTTAAACATCAGCCTCGACTTAACGACCATATTTAAACACACCGCATTAGCTGATACGGCTCTTTGTATTATCGCCAATAGAGTTGACATAAAATCAGCAGATATATCACTTAACACAGCAAAATCTTTTATGAACTTCATTTTTTTCCATGAACTGGTTCATCTCACCTGCCGCCAGCATGAGTTGAGTAAGCATAACGGAAATCTGTTTCCCTACATCAGAACGATGGAATTTATTGCCGATTTTTTAGCCTTCGAAAACACGCTCATACCATTAGCCTATGCAGATAGCCGGCAAAAACAAAACAGGGATCTGCTGGCAAAAACATCCCGTTGCCTTGGCTTTGTCATTGCATCCTATTTTATTATCAAGACCAGGCAAATGAGCTATCTCAATCAACACCCAACCATGAATGAACGGACTATTTTATTGTTGAGTTATATATTAACACCCTATTTAAAGCGGAGTGAACGCGTCGGTATATTACTCAAGCATGAAGCCAAAGGAATAATGGACGCCTATAGCAGACGAGAAAAGCTAGGCTTTACTATCAACAATGATGACTTCATCATTACCCCTGAAAATACCGAGTGCCAATGCAATTGCTCTAAATGCAGTTCATTCACCAAAGAGGTATATAAAAGAGCCAGGCCATTAAATGCCGAGGTTTTAAATCACCTTGACGTTTATACAAATTGTTTCCCTAATAACAATGTTATACGCACCTATCCCGATCTGGGTGAAATAAACAGTAAGACATCTTATTTTTGCAGTTTAAAAAATCCGCTATTGTTTTCCTTAGAGAGAACGATTAAAGGTTTAATTTAACAGCATAACGATAAATCCTGTGACTCTGGAACAGCAGAGCCACAGGCGTTTGATACTAATCAGGCTTTACTAGGTATTGCACCTACGGCATGTGAACCTTTTACGGTCAACGTCACCACGGCGGAACATAACAGTGCGGCGATCATAAAGATAAACGCACTGTTGTAACTTCCGCCGCTGCTTTGGATTAGCCAGCCAATAATCGGCGCAGAAACTACCCCCGCCATCTGACCGCCAAAGTTAACGATACCGGAAGCCCGCCCCATGATATTGCTGGGGATGGTATCCATTAAAATGCCCCAAAATGTCGCCATGGCAAAGAACATAAACAACGCAGAGATACACTGATAAACCACCGCCATATCCGCACTGCTCACGCTGAAAGTCAGATACAGGAAGCCCGCCGCAATAACCGACGTCACGACATACAACGTTTTGCGCATCGGTTTGAATTTATCTGAGCAATATCCGCCGATTAATGTCCCACCCGCACCAAACAGGAACGGAATTGCCGCCATCACCCCCGTCTTCGCCAGCGAGAATTCACGAACGGTGATCAGATAGCTTGGCAACCAGGTTGAAAACCCCCAGAAGGTGATATCAAACAAGAACCAGATACTGGCCATCTGCCAGAGCACCGGCATCTTGAGCACGTCTTTAAACGCGATAGCGCTCGTGTTTTGCAGGCCCCCCTGATCGTCAGCAGCTAAATCGGCCAGATCCTGTTGCGTAATTGCAGGGTGATCTTTCGGGTTGTCACGCGTAAATAAGTAGATACCCGCAGCAATAAACAGGCCCGGGATCCCCAGCACAATAAAGACCATGTGCCAGCCAAACGCTCCGATAATACTTGCAGCGACCACCACCGCCAGTGCGGGGCCTAAGGTATTTACCGTTGACTGAATTGCTGTAGCCCGACCGCGCTCTTTCGAAGGAAAATAGGTGGAAATCATTTTCCAGGAAGCCGACGGGAAGCACCCTTCGCCAATACCGAAGAAGAAGCGAACAGCCAGCATCAACGGCAGCGTTAATACCGCACCGGTTAAGCTGGTGAAGACAGACCACCAGGCAATACCAATGGCCATAATTTTACGTGAGCCAAACTTATCCGCCAGTAAACCACCGGGGATTTGGAACGCGGCGTAACCAATGAAAAAGGCGCTAATAATTAAACCTTGTTGGGTTGTATCAAGATTTAAATCTTTGCCGATATAAGGCAACGACACGCTCATGACCATTCTGTCGAGGAACGAGAGTAGCCACGCCAGCCAGATTAACGTCAGGACGGTATATCTTGCTTTCCAGGTCTTAGGTTTACCTGAAGGTAAAGATGTTTGTAGGTTCATTGTGATGTCCTTGGGGTGTAGTGATCTACCGCGGCCAAAAATGGTCGCGATAGATCAATGCGTGTTTAGCGTTATTTATTAATATTGTTTTCTGATAACAGTACCGCTACAGGCATAACTTTCCGTGCCATTAATTAAGGCAATGCGTCCATTAACCATCACAATTTCAATCCCTTCCGGATACTGATTAGGTTCAACAAATGTCCCCTTATCCGCAATAGTATTAGGATCGAACATCACAATATCCGCCGCATACCCTACCTTCAGTAATCCGCGATCCTGCAGACTCAACACCTCAGCGGGTTTGCCTGTCATCTTGCGGATTGCCGCTTCCCAACTCAGGCATCCTTCTTCACGCACGTATTTACCCAGCACCCGCGGGAAGGCGCCAAACACACGTGGATGTGGTTTACCCGCGCCCATCAGTCCGTCCGTGCACACGTTCTGTTCCGGCCGGCAGAGAAACTTAATGACGTGCTCTTCAGTACCGTAGAAATCGACCATGCCAACGGCGTTTTCTTCTTCAAACAACAGATCGAAGGTGGCGTTGTACGGATCTTTACCGCGCAATTCCCCCAGTTGAACAAGGTTCAGACCAACTGCATCCTGATTTTTCTCTGTCTTGACGCTGGTGACAAAAATCTGGTCCAGGCCTGCAAAATCAATGAAGTTATCCCAACCAGGAATGCCCTGCTGGATATCCTCTATCATTTTGGCGCGCAATTCCGGCGAGGCCAGACGCTCAAGTAATTTGTCCGTCCCGCCGGAGTGGACCCACGGTGGCAGGATCACGCCGAGCATGGTGCTTCCCGCCACGTACGGATACTGGTCGTAAGAGATACGGATCCCCTCTTCCTGGGCCTGCTCCAGCATGCCCAACATCTGGTCAATCAGCCCCCAGTTTTTCTTCCCACAGACTTTCATATGTGAAATATGCAACCAGACGCCGGTGGCTTTAGCGATATCGATCAGTTCCTGCGTTGAACTGATGATATCGTCAGCCTCACTACGCTGGTGTACCACAAAGATCCCGTCATATTTCGCCGTGACTTTGCACAACTCAATCATTTCGGCGGTATCACCAAAAGCACACGGCATATAAATAAGCCCAGTAGAAAGACCAAACGCACCGGCTTTTAGCTCACGCTCAAGGACTTCACACATCTTCGCCACATCTTCACGTGTGGAAGGGCGTCCATCCAGGCCCATCGCTTCCATGCGTACGTTACCGTGTGGCACCAGATACGCCAGGTTTGTCGCCGGATGTCGGGATGCCAACAGGTTGAGATAGCCGTCCGTGTTTTTATATTTCCAGTCAATTTTGTCGGTGTCGCCGTCCAGCCCGGCAATATTTTTACGCCATGCCGGAATATATTCCTCCGGCAATGGTGCCAGCGCTACGCCATCCTGCCCCAGTAACTCGGTGGTAATGCCCTGACGGATTTTCGCTGACAGCGCAGGATTAATAATGGCTGACAGGTCAGAGTGTGTGTGAGTATCAATAAAGCCCGGACAAATAATTTTCCCTGTTGCATCAATAACCTGTTCATTGACACCCACATCAATTTGACCAATTTCGACAATATGCCCTTCATCAACCATTACATCGGCAATTCGGCCGGGATTACCCGTTCCATCAATCACATTTCCGTTTTTAAAAATGGTTTTCATCGTTATTCTCCGTTGCGGTGCCGCGAAGCAGCACCACCTGTAAGGTAAGAGGTCTTTATCTTTATTTTTTAACGGCGATAGAGTGTCTGGATGATGCTGTAATAGCCGCTGGCCGAGCCGGTCAACTGATCGATCTCGATATACTCGTCGATGGTATGCGCCAGGTTTTCACGCGACGGCCCAAACCCGATGGTTTTGATCCCCGCTTCCCCCGCGTAGTGGCTGCCGTTAGTGCAAAATGAGTACTGAGTAATCGTTGGCGAGAAACCCGCTTCGCGAACGCCCGCCAGAGCGGCCTGCACGAACTCGTCGGACTCGTCATAAACCCAGCCGGGGAAGAAACGCTCACCCTCAATGGTGGCTCCGGTATAGCAAGACTCCTTGCCAACGGCGTAAGAGACGCGGGCTTTGAACTGCGGGTCCTGGGCAGTTAGCTCCGCAAGTGCATTTTCCAGTGGCGCAATAACGCTTTCTTTGGTTTCGCCCACCAGCAAGCGGCGATCGTAGGTGGCGCGGCAGTAATCCGGCACCACTGATGCACCTGGGTATGGCGACGATTTAATGTCTGTCAGTTCCAGGATACCGGGTCCAAGCACCGGATGGGTTGGCGGAGTGATGGTGCGAATTTTGTCGATCAACTGCGCCATTTTGTACACCGCGTTAATTCCTGCCTGCGGGTTGGCAGAGTGTGCTGGCTTACCAAAGGTTTCAACCACAATTTCAGCACGACCACGCTGACCGATTTTCAGATTCAGTTCAGAAGCTTCGCCAATGATGACGTAATCAGGCTTATAGCGCTCACTGACCAGGCGAGCGGCAATGCCTTCAAAACATTCTTCATGAACGATACAGGCGACGTAAATTTTCCCGGCGAAATTACGCTGATTATCCTGGCCAAAAAAGCCTACGGCGGAGATCATCGCAGCAACAGCACCTTTCATATCGGTGGTGCCACGGCCATAAATTTTGCCATCGTCAATATCACCGCCGTACGGGTTGCGGGTCCACTTCTCTTCGTTCACCGGCACAGTATCGATATGCCCATCCAGAACCAGCGTTTTCCCCGGCTTATTTCCCACAATACCGCCGACGATATTGCCGTACTTATCAACATGGATGTCGTCGAACTGGTAATGCTGCATCATTGTTTTTATGGCATTTACCACGTCCCCTTCCTGACCGGAATAGCTTTTTTGCTGGATCAGCGCCTGACAATTTTTAATAACTTCTTCAATACGGGTTGCAGATAACATGGGTTTCTCCGTTAATGCTCTCAATCAGGAAATTATTTATTGATGCCCGGGTACTGACCGCCCCAGACAATATCCAAATATTGTTGCGGGTCGGTATCACCTTCGGTACTGATCAGCAACACGCGGGAATGCTCATCCAGGCCCAGTTGCTCACGGGTTGGTGCCAAATCCGGGCTGGTCATCAACAGCGCCAGAAGACCTGTCGTGACGGCCCCAGATTCACCTGAAATAATGTGTGGGTCGCCCGCCAGCGGATTACCCAACATACGCATCCCCAGCGCCGCGACTTCATCAGGGCAGGAAGCAAATGCGGTGGCATAATCACGCAGTAACTTCCAGCCAATGCTGTTTGCCTCACCGCAGGCCAGACCTGCCATCACGGTCTGTAAATCGCCGCCTACCGCAACAGCATCCCCCTCTTTTGCACGGGCTGAACGATAGAGACAGTCAGCAATTAGCGCTTCAGCGACGATCACTTTCGGACGATTTTCGCCCCACGCGGCCGTCACCATCCCCTGTACCATTCCCGCAAATGACCCCACACCGGCCTGGACGAAAACATGCGTCGGAGCAACCTGATGGAGCTGATCAATCGCCTCCAGCATCAGCGTGCCGTAGCCCTGCATAATCCACAGAGGAATCTTTTCGTACCCTTCCCAGGCCGTGTCTTGTACAACGATCCAGCCATACTTTTGCGCCTGATCCGCGGTCATGCGCACGGCATCGTCATAGTTCATATCCACGATTTCAGCGGTAGCGCCTTCATTGCGGATTGATGTCAGCCGCTGCTGTGAAGACCCTTTCGGCATGTAAACCACCGCATTTTGCTTTAACTGGCGTGCCATCCACGCCACGCCGCGCCCGTGGTTACCGTCGGTGGTGGTGGCAAATGTCACGGTCTTCAGGTCATGGCGTACTGCTTCACTGGTCATGACATCAAACGGTAATTCGCTGATATCCTTCCCCACTAATTCCGCGATATGGCATGCCATCGCGTAGGCGCCGCCCAGCGCTTTGAACGCTTTCAGGCCAAAACGCTGAGACTCATCTTTGAGGTAAATATTTTTTACGCCCAGTTTTTGAGAAAGTGCCGGCAGCGTATATAGCGGCGTCGGAGCATATCCCGGAATAGACCGATGAAAATTCAACGCTTTTACCAGTTCCTGGCGACTAAAGGGTGCCAGCGGTGCGTTAGGGTGTTCGGTAAACGGCGTCTGGTTGATAAAAAATGATAAGTTTTTCTGCATCATAAAACCTCATTGTCCTGGTAATTCATTCCCTGTAATCGGTGTAATACAGAGTTATTTACGCTATCGGTAATCCATAAGAGCAAAAT
>NZ_JANEWJ010000047.1:0-26513 GCF_028069755.1 Citrobacter sp. Igbk 16
TAAGAATCCGTATCTTCGAGTGCCCACACAGATTGTCTGATAAATTGTTAAAGAGCAGTTGCGACGCGCTTTAGCGCTCTGTCGCGAGGTGGCGTATATTACGCTTTCCTCTTTCAGAGTCAACCCTCATTTTCAGGTTTTTCTCTTCAACCGAACTGGCTGTTTGCGTGAAGTGATTCACATCCGCCGTGTCGATGGAGGCGCATTATAGGGATCCCATTTTTTAGCACAAGTGTTTTTTGGATCTTTTTTACCGAGTGCTTGTTTTTCACTCCTTTCGCTACATTCCTGTGCAATTTGGCTGATTTTTGATAACTAAATCACTTGCACAGACTCAATAATCCAACCAAAGTCTTCATTACCGCCCTATTTTCATTGAGGTAAACATGTCTGATGTACTGCGTCCTTATAAGGATCTTTTCCCACAGATCGGCGAGCGCGTCATGATCGATAGTAGTAGTGTTGTCATTGGCGATGCTCGTCTGGCTGATGATGTCGGGATTTGGCCACTGGTTGCGATTCGTGGCGACGTGAACTACGTACAGATTGGCGCCCGTACAAACATTCAGGATGGCAGCGTGCTGCATGTCACACATAAATCCACATCTAATCCGCAAGGTAACCCTCTGATCGTAGGCGAAGATGTGACTGTAGGTCATAAAGTCATGCTACACGGCTGCATCATTGGCAACCGCGTTTTAGTCGGTATGGGATCGATTTTGCTGGATGGCGTAGTAGTAGAAGATGACGTCATGATCGGAGCAGGAAGTCTGGTCCCGCAAAACAAGCGCCTGGAGAGCGGATATCTGTATCTGGGAAGCCCGGTTAAACAAATCCGCCCACTAACTGATGAAGAGAAAGCAGGCCTACAGTACTCTGCTAACAACTACGTGAAGTGGAAAGATGAGTATTTAGGTCAGGATAACCAGACCCAACCTTGATCATCTTCTTGCTGGGCCTGGATCAATGCTTCAGCCTCTTCTTCCAGATCCCAGCGATATTCGCGAAAAGTTTCAAGCCACTGTTCAGGCGTGCCGCCGCCAAAGCGATGCGCCAGCGTCTCTCCTTTTATGGCGCATTTTAGCTGCATACCATGAACCATCGCCGGGAAGACGACGGAATTAATATCCGCCACCCACTCTTCCCTATCAGGGAATTGAATCGCCTGATTCATGCAGAAAGTTCCTGTTGCAGTGTTTTAATCACAGGCTCAATCTCCGGCAGTACACCATGCCAGAGCAAAACAGCATGTGCCGCTTGCCCCACCAGCATTCCCAAACCATCGGCATAATGTTTTGCACCATGTGATACGCACCAGGAAAGGAACGGGGTATTTCCCTTTTGGTAGAACATGTCGTAGCAGTAGACCGAAGAGTGAATAAGCGATGCCGGAATGGCTGGAACATCGCCGCTAATGCCACTGGAAGTCGCGTTGATGATCAAATCGAAAGTGTAATTATCCAGCTCATCCATTCCCACCGCCTGAACGCTACCGGTATGGGAGAAGATCTGCGCCAATTCTTCAGCACGTGAGGCGGTACGATTAACAATAGTCACCGCGCAATCCATAGACAGGAGAGGCAGCAACACACCGCGGGACGCACCACCAGCCCCAATCAGCAAAATGCGAGACCCGGGATGAATAAAAGACAAACGTTCAAGGTCGCTAAGCAGGCCGATACCATCGGTGTTATCACCCAGTAAGCGCCCATCCTCCAGCCGTTTTAGGGTATTAACCGCTCCAGCCAACGATGCCCGCTCTGTTAGTTCATCAGCACGCGCAAACGCCTCTTCTTTAAAGGGAACGGTAACATTGGCTCCCTTCCCTCCATCCGCAAAAAAGGCATTGAGCGTATTCACAAAGTTATTGATGGGCGCCAACACCCGACCATAAGAGTGGTCAATCTTCAGCTGCTCTGCAAATTGCTGATGAATAAAAGGCGATTTGCTGTGCGCTACCGGATTACCAAAAACAGCATAGGCTTCTTTCATATTACCCCTGTCGAAACTGTTCACCCGTCAAAGCATCTCTGATTTCCGAGGGATTCAAACGCCCGCCGGTATTACCTTCAACCACTGGAAAACCGTCCCCGAACTGCGCCCGTACTTCCTCTACCGTTCTGCAGGGTGGTAGTCCACTCAGATTAGCACTGGTGGAAACTAATGGCTTGCCATAGGCCTGACACAATGCAACCACCAGCGGGTGATCCGTGACACGCACGGCGAGTGAATCAAAACGACCAGTTAGCCAACGCGGCGTAGTCACAGATGCCGGAAAAACGAAGGTGACAGGGCCTGGCCAGCGCGCGAAAACAGCTTCACGTTGAGCATCAGTAAGCATGCTGTCATCAATATACGGTTTGAGTTGATCAAAGTTTGCCGCAATCAAAATCAAACCTTTATCTATTGGACGTTGTTTGAGTTCCAACAGACGCGTTACCGCCGTTTCACTGTCAGGATCACACCCGACACCAAAAACGGCTTCTGTTGGATAAGCGATGACATTTTCTTGTTGCAGAACCTCTATCGCGGCAGCGATGGGGTCCGTAGGCAGGTTTTTATTCACTTTCTTCTTCCGCCGGGATCGGCTTTCCACATTGTTTACTGGCACAGAAATGCTTCACACCCTGCGCGGTTTTCTTTTCGATGAGTAGCGGATAGTGGCACTCTGGACACTCTCCGGCTAACGGTTTGAAGTTGATGACAAACTGACACTCCGGATAGCGATCGCAGGAGTAAAAGGTTTTGCCATAACGTGAACGCCGCTGAACCAAATGGCCCGTCTGGCATTGGGGGCATACTATTGCTGTTTCATCAGGCTTATCGATAAGCTCAGTGTGATCGCAGGCAGGGTAATCACTGCACCCAATAAACATACCGAATCGTCCCTGCCTCAGCACCAGTTCAGCGCCACATGCTGGGCAGAATTTACCCTCCAGAACTTTGACTATATGTCCGTCCGCAGATGATTTCAGCGGACGGACATAATCGCATTCTGGATAGTGTGAGCAACCGAGAAACGGGCCGTGTTTCCCGGAACGTATAACCAGTTCAGCCCCACATTGTGGACAGGGCTCGTTTTTACGCACCGTAAACAGTGCTGATTTAGCCATAACAACTCATACTGAATGAAGATTGATTAATGCAGCATACCTTCATTCACTTCAAAGAGTAATTCTTCCATTTGCTGATAGGCATTTTCGCAGCCTGGAATGTTGAACAGGACCATCAGGATCACCCACTTCAGGTCTTCCAGATCAAACTCAGCCGTATCCAGCGCAAGTACGCGCTCTATCACCATTTCTCGCGTTTCGAGGTTTAGCACCTGAATCTGCTCCAGGAATAGCAGGAACCCCCGACAGCTCGCATCCAGCCGATCGCACTCTTCTGCAGTATAAATACGTACAGAAAGGGGATCTGATGCAAGCTGCATAGGTTCGGCAAGGCCGTCCTGATAATCAGCAAGCTTTTCCAGCCACAGTAACGCGTTGTAGATGTCTTCACGATCAAAACCAGCGTCGGTAAGATCCCGTTCCAGTTTGTCCTGATCCACACGCAGCTCAGCTTCGTTATGGATATATGTCTCAAACAAATACATTAGTACGTCGAACATGGCTTGCCCTCCTCAATCGGACATAGCCGCCGGGTACAGCTGCGATCCATCCTGCTAACTCCAGTTCGAGCAGTTGAGCCACTACCTCTGGCACAGGTTGGCCGGCACGTTCAGCGACGACGTCAACAGGTGTTACCTCATCTCCTACGTTAGCCAGGAGCTCTGAAAATGGCAATGCCACCTCTTCGTGATCCGGCGAATAAATTGATTTTTCAGGCTCATCTGGCAACCATTGCAGCCCATATTGCAAACTTTCCAATATTTCCTCTGGTGACGTCACAAGCATGGCTCCCTGCTGAATGAGCCAATGGGGACCTTCACTTCCCGGGCTCCCGATCGGCCCAGGCAAAGCAAAAACCTCCCGTCCTTGTTCCAGTGCACAGCGTGCTGTGACTAATGAGCCGCTACGCTGTGCCGCCTCAACAACCAGTACTCCCTTACTTAGACCACTAATAATACGATTTCGTCGGGGAAAATTACGCGGTAAAGGGAGCATATCCAAAGGGAATTCAGACACCAGCGCGCCTCCGGCCTCTATCAAATTTTCAGCAAGTCGAACATGTCGCCGCGGATATATGGTTTCCAGGCCATTTCCCAGTACCGCAATACTGGCCCCGTGTGTGTTTATCGCTGCTGTATGCGCCACACCGTCAATCCCTTTAGCCAGTCCGCTAGTGATCGTCACACCACATGCTGCAAGCTTCTCACAGAACAACCGCGCCCATCGTTCGCCATACCAGGAGTGCTGCCGACTGCCGACAACAGCAACTTGAAATGCGTGAAGACACTCAGGGCGACCAGCAATGAAAAGTACGCCTGGGTAATCCTCAATAGCACGCAGCTGCGGCGGAAAATACTTGCTGTCGGCAAAAACCAGATGATGATGGGATAACTCAAGCCAACGCAGCGTTTTTTCCAGTGACTGCTCAGAAAAGGCCTGAAAACGTTCGACCTGACGAGGAGTGAGCCCTGCATGCCGAAGTATCGTATTGTTAATACCCGGTTGAGCAATAAGCCAGTGAGCAGTGCGCACCATCTCATCACCATACAGTTCATTCACTTGTGCTAAACGTAACCAAATCTCAATATGGGTCATCCCTGTTCCCCTGCCACAAGCAGTCCTGGCAATCTTTGCGATTGGTCACTGATGCTGTCAATCAGAGTGGGTTTTGTCTAGAATAGAGGTAATAATCTTTCCAATTCCTGAACACAACTCTGGATAACTATGTCAGTTTTGCAAGTGTTACATATTCCGGACGAGCGTCTTCGCAAAGTCGCAAAGCCAGTTGAAGAAGTGAATGCAGAAATTCAGCGTATCGTTGATGATATGTTCGAAACGATGTACGCCGAAGAAGGTATCGGTCTGGCCGCAACACAGGTCGATATCCATCAGCGCATCATTGTTATTGATGTCTCTGAAAACCGTGACGAGCGTCTGGTACTCATTAACCCAGAGCTACTGGAGAAAGACGGCGAAACCGGCATTGAAGAAGGCTGCCTATCTATTCCTGAACAACGTGCATTAGTACCGCGCGCTGAAAAAGTAAAAATTCGTGCGCTCGATCGCGACGGCAAGCCTTTTGAACTGGAGGCCGATGGCCTGTTGGCTATCTGCATCCAACATGAAATGGATCACCTGGTCGGTAAACTGTTTATCGATTATCTGTCTCCGTTGAAGCAACAACGTATTCGTCAGAAAGTTGAAAAACTCGACCGCCTGAACGCCCGAGCTTAAGGACAAGAATCAACGTGTCAGACTCACTACGTATTATTTTTGCGGGTACACCTGACTTTGCAGCGCGTCATCTTGACGCGCTGTTGTCTTCTGGACATAACGTCGTTGGCGTGTTTACCCAGCCGGATCGTCCTGCGGGACGTGGTAAAAAGCTAATGCCCAGCCCGGTGAAAGTGCTGGCGGAAGAAAAAGGGATACCCGTTTTCCAGCCTGTATCTCTTCGTCCCCAGGAAAACCAACAACTGGTTTCTGACCTGCACGCAGATGTAATGGTGGTGGTAGCCTATGGCCTGATTCTGCCAAAAGCCGTACTGGACATGCCGCGTCTGGGTTGTATCAACGTTCACGGTTCTCTGCTTCCACGCTGGCGTGGAGCCGCGCCGATCCAGCGTTCATTGTGGGCAGGCGACACCGAAACCGGTGTAACCATCATGCAGATGGATGTCGGTCTGGACACAGGCGATATGCTGCATAAGCTGTCCTGCCCAATTACGGCAGAAGATACTAGCGGTTCGTTATACGACAAGCTGGCAGATTTAGGGCCTCAGGGGCTGATTGAAACGCTAAAACAGCTTGCTGCTGGCACAATAAAACCAGTTGTTCAGGATGAATCTCTGGTTACGCATGCTGAAAAACTCAGCAAAGAAGAGGCCCGTATCGACTGGTCGCTTTCGGCCGCTCAACTGGAACGCTGTATCCGCGCCTTTAACCCGTGGCCAATGAGCTGGCTTGAAATAGAAGGTCAGCCAGTAAAAGTCTGGAAAGCTTCTGTTATTGCTGCGAACACACAGGCTGCACCAGGCACCATCCTCGAGGCGACAAAGCAGGGCATCCAGGTCGCAACAGGCGACGGTATCCTGAATCTCATCGCTTTACAGCCTGCCGGCAAGAAAGCGATGAGCGCACAGGATCTGCTCAATTCACGTCGGGAGTGGTTTGTGCCCGGAAATCGTCTGATCTGACGGTTCATCTCTTTTAAAGCCCGGAACCTCCGGGCATTTTTATTTTTGCGCTTATGAAAAAACATCTTAATTTACGCAGTATGGCGGCCCAGGCCGTCGAACAGGTTGTTGAAAAGGGCCAATCGTTGAGTAACGTGCTGCCCGCCATGCAGCAAAAAGTAGCCGATAAAGATAAGGCGCTGTTGCAGGAGCTTTGCTTCGGTGTTTTACGTACGCTCTCCCAGCTGGAGTGGATGATTCAACAGTTGATGGAACGCCCGATGACGGGCAAACAGCGCACTGTCCACTATCTGATTATGGTTGGCTTCTACCAGCTTTTGCATACTCGTATTCCGCCACATGCTGCGCTTGCTGAAACCGTCGAAGGTGCAGTCGTTATCAAGCGACCTCAGCTGAAAGGGCTAATTAACGGCGTATTACGCCAGTTTCAGCGCCGTCAGGAAGAGTTGCTCACCGAATTTGCGCAAAGCGAACTGCGTTTTTTACACCCTTCATGGCTGGTTAAGCGTATCAAAAATGCCTATCCACAACAGTGGGAGACGATTCTTGCAGCCAATAACCAGCGACCACCGATGTGGCTACGTGTCAATCGTAACCACCATACACGCGACGCTTGGCTGGATCTGCTTACCGAAGCGGGATTAACCGGCTTCCCGCATCCGGACTACCCGGATGCGGTACGTCTGGAAACGCCAACTCCTGTGCACGCCCTACCAGGTTTTGACGAAGGCTGGGTGACCGTCCAGGATGCTTCAGCTCAAGGATGCGTGACCTATCTGTTACCGAAGGACGGTGAACAGATCCTCGACTTGTGCTGTGCGCCGGGCGGTAAAACCACTCACATTCTGGAAGTTGCCCCGCAAGCTAATGTGATGGCTGTCGATGTCGATGAAAAACGTCTGTCGCGTGTCTATGACAACCTGAAACGCCTTGGCATGAAGGCAACCGTTAAACAGGGCGATGGCCGTTACCCCGAACAGTGGTGCGGCGAACAAAAGTTTGATCGCATTTTGTTAGATGCACCGTGCTCTGCCACTGGGGTCATTCGTCGCCATCCCGATATAAAGTGGCTGCGTCGCGATCGGGATATTGCTGAACTCGCCCAATTGCAGGCAGAAATACTTAATGCGACCTGGGCACATCTGAAACCGGGTGGCACGCTGGTTTATGCAACCTGTTCTATTTTGCCTGAAGAGAACCAACAGCAAATCTCTGCCTTCCTGGCACGAACGCCTGATGCTCTATTAAGTGAAACGGGTACGCCGGAACAGCCAGGGCGCCAGAATTTACCGGGTGCAGAAGAAGGTGACGGTTTCTTTTACGCTAAGCTAATCAAGAAGTGATGAGATAACGGGTCGCAACTGATGAAAATTATCATTCTGGGCGCAGGGCAAGTTGGCGGTACGTTGGCTGAGAACCTGGTCGGAGAGAACAACGATATCACGGTAGTCGATACCAATGGTGAGCGTCTGCGCAGCCTGCAGGACAAGTTTGATCTCCGCGTTGTGCAAGGCCATGGTTCTCATCCCCGTGTACTGCGTGAGGCCGGAGCTGACGACGCCGATATGCTGGTTGCAGTAACCAGCTCAGATGAAACCAATATGGTTGCCTGCCAGGTAGCATACTCACTCTTTAATACCCCCAATCGTATCGCCCGAATTCGCTCGCCGGATTATGTCCGCGATGCAGATAAACTGTTCCAGTCTGATGCAGTGCCTATCGATCATCTGATTGCACCAGAGCAGCTGGTTATCGATAGCATTTACCGACTGATTGAATACCCGGGTGCGTTACAGGTAGTAAATTTTGCCGAAGGTAAAGTCAGTCTGGCGGTGGTCAAAGCCTATTACGGCGGGCCATTGATTGGCAATGCACTGTCGACAATGCGCGAGCATATGCCACACATCGATACCCGCGTCGCGGCGATATTCCGTCATGACAGGCCAATTCGTCCGCAGGGTTCCACCATTGTTGAAGCGGGTGATGAAGTATTCTTTATTGCAGCTTCACAGCATATTCGTGCCGTAATGAGTGAACTTCAGCGTCTGGAAAAACCCTACAAGCGTATTATGTTAGTGGGTGGCGGTAATATCGGTGCTGGTCTGGCCCGACGTCTGGAAAAAGATTACAGCGTCAAACTGATCGAACGCAATCAGCAACGGGCATCCGAGCTTGCAGAGAAATTGCAAAATACGATCGTCTTTTTCGGCGATGCCTCGGATCAAGAGCTGCTGGCTGAAGAACATATTGATCAAGTTGATCTATTTATTGCGGTAACCAACGACGATGAAGCTAACATTATGTCGGCCATGCTCGCCAAACGCATGGGCGCAAAGAAAGTCATGGTGCTGATCCAGCGTAGGGCGTATGTTGATCTGGTCCAGGGTAGCGTGATTGATATTGCAATTTCACCGCAACAGGCCACCATATCTGCGCTACTGAGCCATGTGCGCAAAGCTGATATTGTCGGCGTTTCTTCGCTGCGACGCGGTGTTGCGGAAGCGATTGAAGCTGTCGCGCACGGGGATGAAACGACATCACGAGTTGTCGGTCGCGCAATAGACGAAATTAAACTTCCACCTGGTACCATTATTGGTGCCGTAGTGCGAGGTAACGACGTGATGATAGCCAATGACAACCTGCGTATTGAGCAGGGTGATCACGTTATCATGTTCCTGACAGACAAAAAATTTATTACTGACGTCGAACGACTATTCCAGCCAAGTCCCTTTTTCCTGTAAATATTTGGGCGCTTATATAGCGCCCATTTTATTTCCCTTTATTTTTCATGGTCTAATAAATTTTCCTTTCAGCAATACATAAATGGAAAATGTCTTAACATTTGTTAAACTTATAAACGTCAGCTGCATAGGGAGAATAAAATGAGCATTATTAAAGAGTTTCGCGAATTCGCGATGCGCGGGAATGTTGTCGATTTGGCAGTGGGTGTCATTATTGGTGCGGCATTCGGTAAGATTGTTTCATCGCTGGTTGCCGATATCATCATGCCGCCACTGGGGTTGTTAATTGGTGGGATCGATTTTAAACAGTTTGCTTTGACATTACGCGATGCGCAGGGAGACATCCCGGCTGTCGTTATGCATTACGGTGTATTTATTCAGAACGTCTTTGATTTCATTATTGTGGCGTTTGCTATCTTTATGGCAATCAAACTGATCAACAAACTGAATCGTAAAAAAGAGGAAGAACCTGCAGCACCGCCGGCTCCTTCTAAAGAGGAAGTATTGTTAAGTGAAATTCGTGACCTGCTGAAAGAACAGAATAACCGCTCTTAAACACTCACTAAAACAAGAAGGCCAGTGGTAAAAAAGTGATTCACTTTCTTGCCACTGGCCTCCCAGTTACCCCGATTGCCATGTTTACCTTTACGCAGATAACTACCTTTCCCTTTTTTATTCTTCTCAACACGCTGCCTGAAAAGTGGATCATGCAGTAGCGCCTCAATGGCGTTGTCCTTTATCTGCCCTTTGGTGTGCTGATAACGACTCATAATATCTCCAGTTTGTGGTAACAATTTACGCCGCGAGTCTAGACCCGCCCGTTCAATAAATCAACAACCTGTTGCCGTGCCACTGGCACCTTGTTCAAGTGCCTCCAGAATAGAACAATAGACGCTGCTGTGTGCCTTTCCGCAGCATGCATCATTCAATCTCTGCAATGATCGTTGCATCGTTTGAAGTTCGGCTATACGGGCTTCGACTTCCTGCAATCTATCCTGAACGATCCCTTTTGATTCCTGACAGGTATGGTGTTCCGGATCGACACGGATCGAAAGTAATTCACGAATAGACTCCAACGTAAAACCTAGCTGTCGCGCGTAACGAATAAACTTCAGCCGTTGCAGATCACTTTCTGTATAGAGTCGAAATCCGCCTTCAGTACGTACTTCATGCTCCATCATCTGCTGCTTTTCATAGTAGCGGATAGTATCGGGCGTCACGTCGGCCAGTTTTGCTAATTCACCAATCCGGTACATACTTCCTCCGCTATTCATCATTAATTTTATGCAATAGTTTATCCGCGTATTCACCACGTAGAAACTCGGTGCTAAGTCCGGCCTGACGAAGTTTGAGTTCAAGTAGCGACAGACGTCGACTCACATCCTGATAACGAGGATCGTCCTGGCGAATACCTGCAAGTATATCAAGCAACTGTATCGCCTCTCTGCGTTGTTCGAGCTCAGGAGGAAGACACCCAGAGTTTTTTAATAAACGGTACCCGGCCCGAAGCTCCGGCGGGACATGAGAATCATCGTCAAGAGTCAATGGCTCACCTGTACCCGGTAAATCATCAAACTCGCCTTTAGATTGTGCGTCAATGATATGACGCTCTGCCCACTGGTCCAGTAACCACATACGACACCCCAGGGGATGAACAAAAAGAATACAGATATTGTAGATAAGTGGGGATCTTGCGGATATAAAAAAACCCGCCGAGGCGGGTTTTTTTACGTTACTACAGATTACTCTGCAGCAGCTTCTGCTTTCGATTCAGAGCGATCAACCAGCTCGATGTATGCCATCGGCGCGTTGTCACCTGCACGGAAGCCACACTTCAGAATGCGAGTGTAACCACCGGCGCGGCTCGCGAAACGCGGGCCCAGCTCGTTAAACAGTTTTGCCACGATCTCGTTATCACGAGTGCGGGCGAATGCCAGACGACGATTAGCTACGCTATCAGTCTTGGCAAGAGTAATCAGCGGCTCAACTACGCGACGCAGCTCTTTCGCTTTCGGCAGAGTCGTCTTGATGATTTCATGACGAACCAGTGAACCTGCCATATTGCGGAACATAGCCTGGCGATGGCTGCTGTTGCGGTTCAGTTGACGACCACTCTTACGATGGCGCATGACCTTATCCTTCTCAGTAAAACCTTAACCTGTGATCCGGTTACTCGTCAGCGATGCTTGCCGGTGGCCAGTTTTCCAGGCGCATGCCCAGAGACAGTCCACGGGAAGCCAGCACGTCTTTAATCTCGGTAAGAGATTTTTTACCAAGGTTAGGCGTCTTAAGAAGCTCAACCTCAGTACGCTGTACCAGATCACCGATATAGTGGATAGCTTCTGCTTTGAGGCAGTTAGCAGAGCGGACAGTCAATTCCAGATCGTCAACAGGGCGCAGCAGGATCGGATCGAATTCTGGTTTCTCTTCTTTAACTTCCGGCTGACGTACATCACGTAAATCAACGAAAGCTTCCAGTTGTTCAGCCAGAATGGTTGCCGCACGACGAATCGCCTCTTCAGGATCGATTGTGCCGTTGGTTTCCATTTCGATGACCAGCTTGTCCAGGTCGGTACGCTGTTCTACACGCGCTGCTTCAACATTGTAGGCAATACGCTCTACAGGGCTGTAGCATGCGTCGACCAGCAGACGGCCGATTGGGCGCTCATCTTCTTCCGAATGAATTCGGGTAGAAGCCGGCACATAACCACGACCGCGCTGAACTTTGATACGCATGCTAATAGATGCATTCTCATCGGTCAGGTGGCAGATCACGTGCTGTGGCTTGACGATTTCGACATCCCCATCATGGGTAATGTCGGCTGCAGTCACAGGGCCAATGCCAGATTTATTCAAGGTAAGAATAACGTCATCTTTACCCTGAACTCTCACCGCCAGCCCTTTCAGGTTGAGCAGGATTTCCAGGATATCTTCCTGAACGCCTTCTTTGGTGCTGTACTCATGTAGTACACCATCAATCTCAACCTCGGTCACCGCGCAACCCGGCATCGATGAGAGCAGAATACGGCGCAGTGCGTTACCCAAAGTATGGCCAAAGCCACGCTCTAAAGGCTCAAGGGTCACCTTGGCGTGCGTCGAACTCACTTGCTCGATATCTACCAGGCGCGGTTTTAGAAACTCTGTCACAGAACCCTGCATTGTGTCCTCTCTTTGGTACTAAGCTTTACTTGGAGTAAAGCTCGACGATCAGGTGTTCGTTAATGTCCGCAGACAGATCAGAACGCTCCGGCTTACGCTTGAACGTACCTTCCATCTTGCCAGCATCAACTTCCAGCCAGGTTGGCTTTTCACGCTGCTCAGCCAGCTCCAGAGCGGCTTTCACGCGAGACTGCTTCTTCGCTTTCTCACGAATGCTAACAACGTCATTCGGACTAACCTGATAAGAAGCGATGTTAACAACACGACCGTTTACCATAATTGCTTTATGGCTGACCAGCTGACGTGCTTCTGCACGAGTGGCACCGAAGCCCATACGGTATACAACGTTGTCCAGACGACCTTCCAGCAGACCCAACAGGTTTTCACCGGTGTTGCCTTTCAGACGCGCTGCTTCTTTGTAGTAGTTACGGAACTGACGCTCCAGCACACCGTAGATACGGCGAACTTTTTGCTTTTCACGCAACTGCACACCATAGTCAGACAGACGCGGTTTACGCGCACCGTGCTGGCCAGGAGCTTGTTCAATTTTACACTTGGTATCGATCGCGCGAACGCCAGACTTAAGGAATAAGTCAGTGCCCTCACGACGGCTCAGCTTGAGCTTAGGACCCAAATATCTTGCCATTTTCTTTCTCCAACAATCCTAGAAACGACAGCGTTATACGCGACGTTTTTTCGGCGGACGACAACCGTTATGAGGGATCGGAGTCACATCAGTAATATTAGTGATGCGGAAACCAGCGGCGTTCAGAGCACGAACAGTAGATTCGCGACCTGGACCCGGTCCTTTGACCATAACTTCCAGATTCTTGATACCGTATTCTTTTACGGCGTCAGCGCAACGCTCTGCTGCAACCTGAGCTGCAAACGGAGTGGATTTGCGAGAACCACGGAAACCGGAACCACCGGCTGTTGCCCAACCCAGTGCGTTACCCTGACGATCAGTAATGGTAACGATGGTGTTGTTAAAAGAAGCATGGATATGAGCCACGCCGTCAGAGACTTGTTTTCTTACACGTTTACGTGCACGAATTGGTGCCTTTGCCATTATTCAATCACCCCGATTATTTCTTGATCGGTTTGCGCGGACCCTTACGGGTACGTGCGTTGGTCTTGGTACGCTGACCGCGAACCGGGAGACCACGACGATGACGCAAACCGCGATAGCAACCAAGGTCCATAAGGCGCTTGATGCTCATGCTAACTTCACGGCGCAGATCACCTTCAACGACAAATTTGGCAACTTCGTCACGCAGCGTGTCGATTTGTTCTTCAGACAGCTCACTGATCTTAACATCTTCAGCGATACCCGCTGCAGCCAGAATGGCTTTAGAACGGGTCTTGCCGACGCCGTAGATCGAAGTTAATGCGATCACAGCATGTTTCTGATCAGGAATGTTAATGCCTGCTATACGGGCCACTATGCACTCCTACTATTTAATATGTACGCACCATGCTGAAAAGCCCGTTTTCAGGATACTCAAATGGAAACGCACAGACATACAAAAGATTGGCTGGCTAATCTAGCCAGCTCAACCCAACTTTGCAAGAAAAATATGCGAATAAATCAGCCTTGGCGCTGTTTATGCTTCGGCTCGGCACTGCAAATCACACGGATGACACCATCACGCTTAACGATTTTGCAGTTACGGCATAATTTCTTGACGGAAGCACGAACTTTCATTTTTACTCTCCGTAACTTCTCGGGCGACTGTTAACGGCCGTAGCCTTTCAGATTCGCCTTCTTCAATGCAGACTCGTACTGACTAGACATCATCAGAGTTTGCACTTGAGCCATAAAGTCCATAATCACGACAACAACGATAAGCAGTGAGGTCCCACCGAAGTAGAACGGTACTTTCATTGCATCACGCATGAACTCCGGGATCAGGCAGATAAAGGTAATGTAGAGCGCACCAACCAAAGTCAGGCGGGTCATTACTTTATCGATATACTTCGCCGTTTGCTCTCCCGGACGAATTCCTGGTACAAATGCACCGGACTTCTTCAGGTTATCTGCTGTTTCACGCGGGTTGAAAACCAACGCCGTGTAGAAGAAACAGAAGAAGATGATTGCAGACGCATAGAGTAACACATAAAGCGGTTGCCCAGGCTGCAAATACAGCGAAATTGTTGTCAGCCAGTTCCAACCAGTCCCGCCCCCGAACCATGACGCGATGGTTGCTGGGAACAGAATAATACTGGAAGCGAAGATTGCCGGGATTACCCCCGCCATATTCACTTTCAGCGGTAAATGTGTGCTCTGTGCAGCATAGACACGACGACCTTGCTGACGTTTCGCGTAGTTTACCACAATACGGCGTTGACCACGCTCAACAAATACAACAAAGAACGTCACTGCAAATACTAATACTGCAACCAACAGCAACACGAGGAAGTGCAGGTCGCCTTGACGCGCTTGCTCGATAGTATGGGCAATGGCTGGCGGGAGTCCCGCGACAATACCGGCGAAGATAATGATTGAGATACCGTTGCCGATACCACGTTCAGTAATCTGTTCACCCAACCACATCAGGAACATAGTCCCTGTAACCAGACTTACAACAGCGGTGAAATAGAATGCAAAGCCTGGATTCATTACCAGGCCCTGCATACCAGGCATATTCGGGAGACCGGTAGCAATACCGATCGACTGGAATATTGCCAGCACCAGAGTACCGTAGCGGGTGTACTGGCTGATCTTACGACGACCAGACTCCCCTTCTTTCTTAATTTCTGCCAGCGTTGGATGAACCACCGTCAGCAGCTGGATAATGATCGACGCCGAAATATACGGCATGATCCCCAGAGCAAAGATAGAAGCACGGCTGAGAGCACCACCAGAGAACATGTTAAACATTTCAATGATGGTGCCTCGCTGTTGCTCAAGCAGTTTGGCAAGTACAGCGGCATCAATACCAGGGATCGGAATGAAAGAGCCAATACGGAACACAATCAGCGCGCCGATTACAAACAGCAGTCTGCGTTTCAGCTCGCCTAAGCCACCTTTGGCACTTTGAAAATCTAATCCCGGTTGTTTAGCCATCTGCTACTTATTCCTCGATTTTACCGCCAGCAGCTTCGATAGCAGCACGAGCGCCTTTAGTAACACGCAGGCCACGAACAGTTACCGGAGTCGTTACTTCACCAGCCAGGATCACTTTCGCGAACTCGATCTGGATACCGATAATGTTAGCCGCTTTCAGCGTGTTCAGGTCTACAACACCGCCTTCAACTTTAGCCAGGTCAGACAGACGAACTTCGGCTGTAATCGCTGCTTTACGTGAAGTGAAGCCGAATTTCGGCAGACGACGGTACAGAGGCATCTGACCACCCTCGAAACCGCGACGTACGCCACCGCCAGAACGAGACTTCTGACCTTTGTGACCACGACCACCGGTTTTACCGAGGCCAGAACCGATACCACGACCCAGGCGTTTACCCGCCTTTTTGGAGCCTTCGGCCGGAGACAGAGTATTTAAACGCATCTCTTACTCCTCAACTTTAACCATGAAGGAAACCGCGTTGACCATACCACGAACAGCAGGAGTATCCTCGCGCTCTACGGTGTGACCAATACGACGCAGACCCAGGCCAAGCAGCGTTGCCTTGTGTTTCGGCAGACGACCGATTGCACTGCGGGTTTGAGTAATTTTAATAGTCTTTGCCATGGTTTATTTCCCCAGAATTTCTTCAACGGATTTACCACGCTTGGCAGCGACCATTTCCGGAGATTTCATATTTTCCAGACCATCGATAGTTGCACGAACCACGTTAATCGGGTTGGTGGAACCATACGCTTTAGCCAGAACGTTACGAACTCCAGCGACTTCCAGAACGGCGCGCATTGCACCACCGGCGATGATACCGGTACCTTCGGAAGCCGGCTGCATGAATACACGAGAACCCGTATGAGTACCCTTAACCGGGTGCTGCAGGGTGCCGTGGTTCAGCGCGACGTTAATCATATTGCGACGGGCTTTTTCCATCGCTTTCTGGATCGCTGCTGGAACTTCACGCGCTTTACCGTAACCAAAACCAACGCGACCGTTACCATCGCCAACTACAGTCAGAGCTGTGAAGGAGAAAATACGACCACCTTTAACGGTTTTAGATACGCGGTTTACCGCGATCAGCTTTTCCTGCAGTTCGCCAGCTTGTTTTTCGATGTGAGCCATCTTACACCTCTACCTTAGAACTGAAGGCCAGCTTCACGGGCAGCATCTGCCAGTGCCTGGACACGACCATGATATTGGAACCCGGAACGGTCAAAGGACACATCTTTGATGCCTTTTTCCAGAGCGCGTTCGGCGACAGCTTTACCCACAGCTGCTGCAGCGTCTTTGTTACCGGTGTACTTCAGTTGTTCAGCAATAGCTTTTTCTACAGTAGAAGCAGCTACCAGAACTTCAGAACCGTTCGGTGCAATTACCTGTGCGTAAATATGACGCGGGGTACGATGTACCACCAGGCGAGTTGCGCCCAGCTCTTTGAGCTTGCGGCGTGCGCGGGTCGCACGACGGATACGAGCAGATTTCTTATCCATAGTGTTACCTTACTTCTTCTTAGCCTCTTTGGTACGCACGACTTCGTCGGCGTAACGAACACCCTTGCCTTTGTAAGGCTCAGGACGACGGTAGGCGCGCAGATCTGCTGCAACCTGACCGATCAGCTGTTTATCAGCGCCTTTCAGCACGATTTCAGTCTGAGTCGGACATTCTGCAGTGATACCTGCCGGCAGCTGATGATCAACTGGGTGAGAGAAACCTAAAGCAAGGTTTACTACATTCCCTTTGACCGCTGCACGATAACCTACACCAACCAGCTGCAGCTTCTTAGTGAAGCCTTCGGTAACACCGACAACCATTGCATTCAGCAGGGCACGCGCGGTACCAGCCTGAGCCCATCCATCAGCGTAACCATCACGCGGACCGAAGGTCAGTGCATTATCTGCATGATTTACTGCAACAGCATCGTTGAGAGTACGAGTCAGCTCGCCGTTTTTACCTTTGATCGTAATAACCTGACCGTTGATTTTTACATCAACGCCGGCAGGAATAACGACCGGTGCTTTAGCAACACGAGACATTTTTTCCTCCGATTAGGCTACGTAGCAGATAATTTCGCCACCAAGACCAGCCTGGCGCGCTGCACGATCAGTCATAACACCTTTAGAGGTAGAAACAACTGCGATACCCATGCCAGCCATAACTTTCGGCAGCTCGTCTTTACGCTTATAAATGCGCAGACCTGGGCGACTGACACGCTGAATGCTTTCTACAACAGCTTTACCCTGGAAATACTTGAGAGTAAGTTCCAGTTCCGGCTTGGTGTCGCCTTCAACTTTAAAATCTTCAATAAAACCTTCTTCCTTCAGCACGTTGGCAATTGCCACTTTCAGCTTGGAGGAAGGCATGGTGACCGCAGCTTTATTCGCGGCCTGACCGTTACGGATACGGGTCAGCATATCCGCGATCGGATCTTGCATGCTCATCTGTCTTTACTCCCGTGATTCAATTGGTAATTACCAGCTAGCCTTTTTCAAGCCTGGTACTTCACCGCGCATGGCGGCTTCACGCAGTTTGATACGGCTCAACCCGAACTTGCCCACATAGCCATGCGGACGACCTGTTTGACGGCAGCGGTTACGCTGACGGGACGGGCTGGAATCACGCGGCAGAGACTGCAGCTTGAGAACTGCGTTCCAACGATCTTCGTCGGTCGCGTTCACATCAGAGATAATAGCTTTCAGTTCAGCGCGTTTTGCGAAGTACTTATCAGCTAAAGCTACGCGCTTTACTTCGCGTGCTTTCATTGATTGCTTAGCCATTCAGTAACCCTACCTTACTTGCGGAACGGGAAGTCAAAGGCAGCCAGCAGAGCACGGCCTTCTTCGTCAGATTTCGCAGTAGTGGTAATGGTAATATCCAAACCACGCACGCGGTCGACTTTATCGTAGTCGATTTCTGGGAAGATGATCTGCTCACGGACACCCATGCTGTAGTTACCACGACCGTCGAAAGACTTAGCGGACAAGCCACGGAAGTCACGGATACGTGGAACAGCAATAGTGATCAGGCGCTCAAAGAACTCCCACATGCGTTCGCCACGCAGAGTTACTTTACAGCCGATCGGATAGCCCTGACGGATTTTGAAGCCTGCAACAGATTTGCGTGCTTTGGTGATCAGCGGTTTTTGACCGGAGATTGCTGTCAGGTCAGCTGCTGCGTTATCCAGCAGTTTCTTGTCAGCGATCGCTTCACCAACACCCATGTTCAGGGTGATCTTCTCGACCCGAGGGACTTGCATGACAGAATTGTAGTTAAACTCAGACATGAGTTTAGCGACTACTTCGTCTTTGTAGTAATCATGCAGTTTCGCCATCGTACTACTCCAAATTACTTGATAGTTTCGCTGTTAGATTTAAAGAAACGGACTTTTTTACCGTCTTCGAATCTAAAGCCTACACGGTCAGCCTTGCCGGTTGCCGCGTTGAAGATAGCAAGGTTAGAGATCTGAATAGCTGCTTCTTTCTCTACGATGCCGCCTGGTTGGTTCAGGGCCGGAACCGGCTTCTGATGTTTCTTAACCAGGTTGATACCTTCAACAATGACCTTGCCGGAAGACAGGACATTTTTTACTTTACCGCGTTTACCTTTATCTTTACCGGTTAACACGATAACTTCGTCATCACGACGGATCTTCGCTGCCATGATTCGCTCCTTAGAGTACTTCTGGTGCCAGAGAGATAATTTTCATGAACTTCTCGTTACGAAGTTCACGAGTTACCGGCCCAAAAATACGCGTACCGATAGGTTGCTCGCTGTTATTGTTTAAAATAACGCATGCATTACCATCGAAGCGAATGACAGAACCGTCCGGGCGACGAACACCCTTCTTGGTGCGCACCACTACCGCCTTCAGCACATCACCTTTTTTGACCTTACCACGTGGAATTGCTTCCTTGATGGTGATCTTGATGATATCGCCGACGCCTGCGTAGCGACGGTGCGAGCCACCCAGAACCTTGATACACATTACGCGACGTGCACCGGAGTTGTCGGCGACGTTCAGCATAGTCTGTTCTTGGATCATTTTAGTGCTCCGCTAATGTCAACTACTACTGAGACCCGAAAATCAGGTCGTTAAAAAAGCCCCATATCGGGGGCGCGGCATTATAACACCGCTTAAACGATATGGGTAGAAAAAATAAACGGCTCATCGCTGAGCCGTTTATTCGTTGAGAATGCCTACTGTATTACAGAACAGCTTTCTCTACAACGCGAACCAGCGTCCAGGACTTAGTCTTGGACAGCGGGCGGCATTCGCGGATTTCAACCACGTCACCAGTACCGCATTCGTTGTTCTCGTCATGTACGTGCAGTTTGGTCGTACGCTTAATGAATTTACCGTAGATCGGGTGTTTCACAAAACGTTCGATAGCAACAACAATGGATTTCTCCATTTTATCGCTAACAACGCGACCTTGCAGAGTACGGATTTTATCGGTCATTACGCACCCGCCTTCTCAGTCAGTAAAGTCTTAACGCGTGCGACATCACGACGCACTTGCTTCAACAGGTGAGACTGTTGCAGCTGGCCACTTGCAGCCTGCATACGCAGGTTGAACTGCTCACGCAGCAGATTCAGCAGCTCGGTGTTCAGCTCTTCAACACTCTTCTCACGCAGCTCTTTTGCTTTCATTACATCACCGTCTTAGTTACAAAGGTGGTTTTAATCGGCAGTTTCGCTGCTGCCAGCTTGAATGCTTCACGGGCCAGCTCTTCCGGTACGCCGTCCATTTCATACAGGACTTTACCCGGCTGAATCAAGGCAACCCAATACTCTACGTTACCTTTACCTTTACCCATACGCACTGCCAGCGGCTTTTCAGTGATCGGTTTGTCCGGGAATACACGGATCCAGATCTTACCTTGACGCTTAACTGCACGGGTCATAGCACGACGTGCTGCTTCGATCTGACGGGCAGTCAGACGACCACGGCCAACAGCTTTCAGACCGAAGCTGCCGAAGCTAACATCCGTACCCTGCGCCAGACCGCGGTTACGGCCTTTGTGCATTTTACGGAATTTTGTACGCTTTGGTTGTAACATCAGCGACGCTCCTTATTTACGGCCTTTACGCTGCTGCTTTTTAGGTTGCGCAGCCGGTTTTTCCGGTTGTTCAACAGCAGCCATACCACCCAGGATCTCGCCTTTGAAGATCCACACTTTAACGCCGATTACACCGTAAGTGGTGTGCGCTTCAGAGGTGTTGTAGTCGATGTCAGCACGCAGAGTGTGCAGAGGAACGCGACCTTCACGGTACCATTCGGTACGAGCGATTTCCGCGCCGCCCAGACGGCCGCTAACTTCAACTTTAATACCTTTAGCGCCCAGACGCATTGCGTTCTGTACAGCACGCTTCATAGCACGACGGAACATAACGCGACGTTCCAGCTGAGAAGTGATGCTGTCAGCAACTAATTTTGCGTCCAGTTCAGGCTTACGCACTTCGGCGATATTGATCTGAGCAGGAACGCCAGCAATATCCGCTACGACTTTGCGCAGTTTTTCTACGTCTTCGCCTTTCTTACCGATAACGATACCCGGGCGAGCAGTGTGAATGGTCACACGGATGCTCTTAGCCGGACGCTCGATAACGATACGAGATACAGACGCTTTAGCCAGTTCCTTAGTCAGGTACTGACGTACTTTAAAATCGCTGTCCAGGTTGTCAGCGAATTCTTTGGTGTTCGCAAACCAGGTTGAGTTCCATGGTTTTACAATACCCAGGCGAATACCATTAGGATGTACTTTCTGACCCATTGCTAGTCTCCAGAGTCTCAGCGATCGGACACAACCACAGTAATGTGGCTGGTGCGCTTCAGGATGCGATCTGCACGACCTTTTGCACGCGGCATAATGCGCTTCATGCTCGGGCCTTCGTCTACGAAAATTTTCGTAACTTTCAGATCGTCAATGTCAGCGCCATCGTTGTGTTCAGCGTTAGCAATGGCAGATTCCAGGACTTTCTTAACCAGTACAGCCGCTTTCTTATTGGTGTAGGTCAGAATATCAAGGGCCTGCGACACTTTCTTACCGCGAATCAGGTCTGCAACAAGGCGAACCTTCTGAGCAGAAGAACGAGCATGGCGATGTTGAGCTAAAGTTTCCATCTCTTCCTCCTACCTTATTTCTTCTTCGCTTTTTTATCAGCAGCGTGGCCGCGATAAGTACGAGTCGGTGCGAATTCACCCAGTTTGTGACCGACCATTTCGTCGGAAACAAATACCGGAACGTGCTGACGACCATTATGGACAGCGATGGTCAAACCGATCATGTTAGGAAAGATCGTTGAACGACGGGACCAAGTGCGCAGGGGCTTCTTGTCTCCGCTTTCCACCGCTTTCTCTACCTTCTTCAGCAAGTGCAGGTCAATAAAAGGACCTTTCTTGAGAGAACGTGGCATGGCTTATCCTCTAAAATTATTTGCTACGGCGACGTACGATGAATTTATCAGTACGCTTGTTGCTGCGGGTCTTCTTACCTTTGGTCTGAACGCCCCACGGAGTTACCGGGTGCTTACCAAAGTTACGACCTTCACCACCACCATGTGGGTGGTCGACTGGGTTCATCGCAGTACCGCGAACGGTAGGACGAACACCACGCCAGCGTGCAGCACCTGCTTTACCCAGAACGCGCAGCATATGCTCAGCATTGCCAACTTCGCCCAGAGTTGCACGGCAGTCTGCTTCGACTTTACGCATTTCACCAGAACGCAGACGCAGGGTGACATAAGCACCATCACGAGCAACGATCTGAACGTAAGTACCAGCGGAACGTGCCAGCTGACCGCCTTTACCTGGTTTCATTTCTACGTTATGAACGGTAGAACCAACCGGGATATTGCGCATCGGCAGGGTGTTACCTGCTTTGATTGCAGCATCAACGCCAGATTGAACCTGGTCGCCAGCTTTCAGGCCTTTAGGGGCCAGGATGTAACGGCGTTCACCGTCTTTGTACAGAACCAGCGCGATGTTCGCGGAGCGGTTCGGATCGTACTCAAGACGTTCAACAACTGCCGGGATACCGTCTTTGTTGCGTTTGAAGTCAACAATACGATAAGCCTGCTTGTGACCACCACCGATGTGACGAGTGGTGATGCGGCCATTGTTGTTACGACCACCGGATTTGCTGTTTTTTTCAACCAGCGGAGCAAAAGGTTTGCCCTTGTGCAGCTCTGGGTTGACCACTTTAACAACGTGGCGACGACCCGGAGATGTCGGTTTACATTTAACAACTGCCATTGTATTACTCCTCCGACTTACTCAGCGCCGCCGACGAAGTCCAGATTCTGGCCTTCCTTCAGGGTGACGTAAGCTTTTTTCCAGTCGCTACGACGACCGATACGCTGTCCGTGACGTTTAACTTTCCCTTTAACTACCAGGGTGTTAACGACTTCGACTTCGACTTCAAACAGTTTCTGCACAGCAGCTTTGATTTCTGCTTTGGTCGCGTCTTTAGCAACTTTGAGAACGATGGTGTTAGTTTTTTCCATCGCAGTAGACGCTTTTTCAGAAACGTGCGGTGCGCGCAGCACTTTCAGCAGACGTTCTTCACGAATCATGCCAGCATCTCCTCAACTTGCTTAACAGCATCAGCAGTCATTACGACTTTGTCGAAGGCGATCAGGCTAACCGGGTCGATACCAGTTGCATCGCGTACGTCAACCTTGTGCAGGTTGCGCGCAGCCAGGAACAGGTTTTCGTCCAGCTCACCGGTGATGATCAGCACATCTTCCAGAGCCATGTCTTTCAGTTTCTGTGCCAGCAGCTTAGTTTTAGGCGCTTCTACAGAGAATGATTCGACAACGATCAGACGATCCTGACGTACCAGTTCGGACAGAATGCTTTTCAGCGCGCCGCGGTACATCTTTTTGTTAACTTTTTGACTGTGGTCCTGCGGGCGAGCAGCGAAGGTCACGCCACCTGAACGCCAGATCGGGCTCTTGATAGAACCTGAACGCGCACGGCCGGTACCTTTCTGGCGCCACGGCTTTTTGCCTGAACCAGTTACTTCAGCACGAGTCTTCTGAGCACGAGTACCCTGACGAGCACCAGCTGCATAAGCAACAACAACCTGGTGAACCAGCGCTTCGTTGAAATCACGACCGAAGGTAGTTTCGGAAACAGTCAGCGCGCTCTGCGCGTCTTTCAATACTAATTCCATTGCTATCCCCTTACGCCTTCACAGCTGGTTTAACGATCAGGTCGCAACCGGTCGCACCCGGAACACCACCTTTAACCAGCAGCAGGTTGCGCTCAGCGTCAACACGTACTACGTCCAGGCTCTGAACAGTGACACGTTCGTTGCCCAGCTGACCTGCCATTTTCTTGCCTTTGAACACTTTGCCCGGAGTCTGGTTCTGACCGATAGAACCCGGAACGCGGTGAGACAAGGAGTTACCGTGAGTCGCGTCCTGGGTACGGAAGTTCCAGCGCTTAACGGTACCAGCGAAACCTTTACCTTTAGAGGTACCGGTTACGTCAACTTTTTTAACGTCAGCAAACAGTTCAACGCTAATGTTCTGACCAACGGTGTATTCTTCACCATCTGCCAGACGGAACTCCCACAGGCCGCGGCCAGCTTCTACGCCAGCTTTAGCAAAGTGGCCAGCTTCCGGCTTAGTTACGCGGTTAGCTTTTTTAGCACCGGTGGTAACCTGAACAGCGCGATAGCCATCGTTAGCCAGATCTTTAACCTGAGTAACGCGGTTTGCTTCAACTTCGATAACGGTTACTGGGATAGATACGCCATCTTCAGTGAAGATGCGGGTCATACCCACTTTTTTACCGACTAAACCAATCATTGTATCAACCTCTCAATCGCTCGATGACCTGATTAACCCAGGCTGATCTGCACGTCTACACCGGCAGCCAGGTCCAGACGCATCAGAGCATCAACGGTTTTTTCAGTTGGCTCAACGATGTCAACCAGACGCTTGTGAGTACGGATCTCGTACTGATCACGCGCGTCTTTGTTGACGTGCGGGGAGATCAGAACGGTGAAACGCTCTTTGCGGGTCGGCAGCGGGATCGGACCACGAACCTGCGCACCAGTGCGCTTGGCAGTCTCGACGATTTCCGCGGTTGATTGATCGATCAGACGATGATCAAACGCTTTCAAACGGATACGGATTCTTTGGTTCTGCATGAGACCAGAGCTCCAATTATTTTATAGACGAAATAGTTACTCCTCAAACCCATTACGATTGATGGGAGAGTGTAACCGTTCTTACAGAGTTCCCCAATTGGGAACATTGTCTGGTATTGCTTTCGCAGTACCGGTGGCTCATATCGAACCGCTGTCAATATTAGACAAGCCCGCGCATTATACGTAAATCTCAGTCTTAAGCAAGTGCCGCGTAGAAATTAATCACTCGTTCACAAATGCAGGCCTCCTTCCACTCTGATTGTATGTCCTATGGTGCAACGCATTTTCCGTGGAAAAGAGTATCCATAACCCACATCCCGGACTTGTAGGGTCGCCAAGCTTACCCGAAGGTATACTTTTTACCAGATAAGGTTTGCCCATGTACATCGACCTCCCCTTTCTGCTGTTTTATGTTTCGCTATCAGGGTTGCTCTTAGTCCATGACCTACGTACCGGGTTGCTGCCCGACAAATTCACCTGCCCTCTTTTGTGGGGCGGTCTTATTTATCATCAGTGCTGCAGACCTGCACAGTTATCCGACGCGCTTTGGGGTGCCGTCGCAGGTTATGGGGTATTTGCGTTGTTCTACTGGGGGTATCGTTTGATATGCCGACAGGAAGGATTAGGCTTTGGTGATGTCAAATTTCTTGCCGCGCTAGGCGCATGGCATCGCTGGGAATCATTACCACTGTTGGTTTTACTTGCCGCGGGCATGGCATGCTGTCTCACCGGGGTTTCCTGCGCCCGTTACGGGAGACAGGTACTAAAAAACCCGCTGCCTTTTGGGCCATATCTGGCGGCTGCGGGTTTTGTTGTTGGCTGGCTAAATCTGATACAGGGCGGTTAATCGCTGACCTTAATTTGCGATTGCAGATAGTTTTGCAACCCAAGTTTTCCAATCAGATCCAACTCCGTTTCGAGCCAATCGATATGCCCTTCTTCTTCGGTCAGGATCTCAATCATCATGTCCCGACTAACATAGTCATGAACGCTATCGGCATAAGCAATGGCTTCGCGTAAATCTTTCGCACCATCAAGCTCGAGCCGAAGATCTGATTGCAGCATCTCTTCAACATCTTCACCAATCCCCAACTTGCCTAGATCTTGTAAGTTTGGGAGACCTTCTAAGAATAAAATACGCTCAATGTATTTATCAGCGTGTTTCATCTCATCGATTGATTCATGGTACTCAACATCATTGAGGCGAGTCAGTCCCCAGTTTTTAAACATACGGGCATGGAGAAAATACTGGTTGATTGCGACAAGCTCATTTCCCAATAGTTTATTGAGATAATTTATGATTTTAACATCACCTTTCATTTTATAGTCCCTCCGCTTCCACTCTTAGAGCGTAGATGGGGCTACAGGGATGTCAAAAAAAAGAGTGTGACTTAGGCGATCTCTTTAAATTCTGGCATTTGCGTTAATTCATCCTGCATGACTTCACGGGCAGCACGAATGCACTTACCGCACTGATTTCCAACAGGAATAAACTTACGTAATTGCTGAAAGGACTGAGGATGAAACTGGCGAACAGCCTGACGAATTTTTTTATCACTTATCGCATTACACAAACAAACGTACATGATCGCTCCCGTTCAATTTCTGCGCAAAGTGTAAATGAGAATAGTTATGATTACAATAGCACAACGTTATTTACGCGATGGAAGAATGAACAAAAAATGCGAACAAATATGACAACGGTTAAATCACAGGTAGCAAAAAGGGCGCCTTAGCGCCCTTTTTAAGCTCAAAGCTAATTAATAAATAATTAGCTCATTACTTTAGCAACAACGCCCGCACCTACAGTACGGCCGCCTTCACGGATTGCGAAACGCAGACCGTCATCCATCGCGATTGGGTGGATCAGGGTAACAACCATTTTGATGTTGTCGCCCGGCATTACCATCTCAACGCCTTCTGGCAGTTCGATGGTACCAGTCACGTCAGTAGTACGGAAGTAGAACTGCGGACGGTAGCCTTTGAAGAACGGAGTATGACGGCCGCCTTCGTCTTTGGACAGGATATAAACTTCAGATTCGAACTTGGTGTGCGGCTTGATAGAGC
>NZ_JANEWJ010000048.1:0-23720 GCF_028069755.1 Citrobacter sp. Igbk 16
TTATAGGAGTATTTACCAATGGATTTAAAACAACGTCTAATTAATTATGAAGGTTCAATGGAGTACCAAAAAACTCGAGGGTATTATAAACAAGGTAAGTTTTGGATGTATAAAGATACCGAAGGATACGACACAATCGGATATGGTCATTTAGTGCTCAACTCTGAGCGTGAAAAATTCAAAGCAGGTATTACCCCAATGGATGCCGATTTACTTTTGGCATGGGATATTGACCGAACCAAAAAAGATGTACAGTCACTTGGTCTTAAACTTCCAAAAGATTGGGAAGATTTCATGATCATTATGGTTTTCCAGTTGGGATTAGCGGGTACTAAAAAGTTCCGTAAAATGATTGCAGCACTTGAAAAACAAGATTGGAAAGAGGCAATTAATCAAGCCAAAGATTCACTATGGTATAGACAAACACCTAACCGTTTAAACGATATGATTAAAGAACTAAAAAACAAATAAGGATATAACATGCCAGAAGGTATTCTAATAGATTATAACGACGGACGACAACCAATGCATATCACTACTGGTATGCGAGCACCTGCATATTGTGGTGCATTAACGCAATCAAATAGACAAGTAACTGACCGCTTCGGTAATGGTGCAATTACATTCCCTGCACCCAGTAACCCAGGATCGCAATTAATGTTTCTCGCTACCAATCCAGTAATGGTATACCAATTCGGGCCGTTACCTGAAATTTATTACATAACCGCAATTCAACGAAATGATTATAGTAATTTAGTTGTGCCGTTTAATAATAAAGGTGGTGGAGGTAATAGAAGCGTAGCCTTTGATGGTCTTGCTTTTGAAGTATTGCCAGCCTCATCATACAATGAAGGTTTATTTGTTTCCGATTCTACGAACTTCACGGCGATTTCTAACGTTGGTACAATCTTAACCTGTGCATGGTCTGGTTCACTATATGTAAATGGTCAACAACCTTTACCTGTTGGTGGTGTGCCGTTTTGTAGATGGGATAACCCAAACGTTTCTGTCGGGTTTGACGGAACGAATCTTGTTGTTCGTGATATTACATATGGTGGTCGTGATGATGTAGCAGGTGCAACTAATATTGAAGTTGTTATATTCAACCAAACACCACCCCAACCCAGTGAGGGAATTACAATGTATAATGCCGCTGGACAATGTACATTCAGTACTGCAAAAAAACCTTTCCTATTTGATAGCACAATCCAGATCACCGATAGTAATCAATGGATTGGTGATAAATTCATCAACGTATGCTACACGGGGGCACAGGTGCGTATGATTGGTGGTTTTGGTAACGGTCGATATAAGGGACTAGTCCGTACTGGTGGTAACGTCCGTTCTACTTGGAATAAAGTATTTGGCGGAACACCTTCAAATGGATGGGACGCATCATTTAATATGAACATATCAATGCCAATGGTATTACTACCTAGCATGTATTAAAAAGGGGCATTAAGCCCCCTTTTTATTACCAACGTCCAACGACAACACGACCGCCATTCGATAATGGCACGGTAATACCATTACCATTAATGACTACCCCGCCATTACCATTAAATCCGAAGTTACCAGAGTCTGCATATAGTGCACCCCTGAAGTGTCCACTCTGGAAAGTAGCACCACCATCTTTGCCAATATACCAACCTTGTGATCCATTCCAGTTATTACTTTGAATGTAGTTACCAATTTTAGCATTTGTAATAGCACCGTCCTGCACCTTAAGTGAATCAACCGCACCATTTGCAATATTTGCATTCTGGATAGTTGCGTTTGCAATTTGTGCCCCTGAAATACTAGCATTCTGAATCATTGCTGATTTCATATATGTAGTACCTGTAGTGCCATCAACTACAAACGGATAGTTACGTGTAGATTCTAATGCCCCTTCTGAACTGATTAGACTGAATCTATCAGCTATAACTGTGAATACTGATTCAGTCCCTGAGTTACCTAGAGCAATCCCCGAGATATAACCGTTCACGTTAGCGGAGATCTGCCAGCCTTTATAATCTACGTTATCAATGATTTCTTGCTTAATGGTATTCATCTTCGCAGAATCTAGTACACCATCAATAATATCTTCGTTTAGTTGACTAAATGGAATTGAAGTGTTCTGTTTATATGGTAGTGATAACGACCAATTAACCCCATCAATACCGAATACGTCCACTTGTGCCGCTCGTATGAAATATTCACCATCGGGGACACTCATCCAATCAGTATAAGTAGTACGGCTAGTGTGAGTAGTTACGCCTGATGAATAATCGGCGGTGCTTGATACCTGAAAGATCATATAATCATAATCAATCGGTCGATTCTCCACTGACCACGTAAACGCAAGTGCACCAATACCAGAAGAAACTTTGAAATCAATCAATTCTGGTGCCTGTGGGTTTGTAACTGTAATAAATGCTTCTTCCGAATATGTACCAGAGTTAAAACCATGCACTGAAACACTAAACTGTACTCTACGCCCAATATCATCTAAACGGTTTTGAGCTAGTGTGTATACGAATCCAAGATCCTTAGTGCGGTATGTTTTCACCTTCACACCCGCTTTCCACACACCAATCTGATATTCCTTGAAATAGTCTCTAAACGGACGTCCATTTACTTGAATATTCGTTTGGTCATCCCATCCAATATAGAAATCTTCCGCTTCTGTTGATGTTGGACTTAGTGACGCATTACGCAATACTAAACCAGTTGGTGTTGGTAGGGTAAAGTTGAAATCTGGAACAACCCCTGAAAGTTCTACTTTTACACTTAAAAAACCTAAGTTATTAAATGCAGCAACTGCAAAATCATACTCTTCACCTTCTATGAGATTATAGATATCAAATGAGGTTTGGTATTGTGTTGTACTTCCTGCAAACGTCCAGTCTGAAACGCCATGCTTCCGATAATACACATAATATCCTCTTAGATATGCATCCGGTGAACCTGTCCAAGATAGGGCAACTACTAAACCGTTTATTGTTCCACCCTGCCTAACTGCTTCTAGATTTGTTGGTGGTTTAACTGTTACGGCATTGATGATTGAACCGTCTGGAGTCCATACACCCGGATCAACACCATCAAATACACCATCATTAGTCTGAGCAAGTGTAAGTGAAATGAATCCAAGTTGATCTTGTTTTGTACTGATATCCTTTGCAATAACGCGATACTTAGAATCAATTTCTAGTTCTTTAATCTTAACATCTACACAATCAAATATTTCAAGATCCCATGCATCCATCGATGTTAGATTAATTACATTCTGCCCATATTTCATCTTGAGAAGTTCACGGTTAGCCATTGTTGCTAATTGTGCCTTGTCATAAATCCAAGTGAAATCTAGTGCTTTAGTAATTACGCGACCATCCGACCGGATTACTTCATCTTCACTAATTTCTGATGGGAAACGTACAATATCATTACCATAGTTATTACCAACTGCTGTATATTTCGCGTCAATGGTATTACAATAATCACTAGTACCGGATGTTGTTACTTGAACTTGTCCCACAATATTTGATTCATCAAACGTCATTACTGAAAGTGATTTACGTTCTGCCCCACATGATATTTTACCCATACTGGTATACAGAAAACCGCCGAAGGTTTGCATGATAGCCTCTATGGTAGTTTTATATGTATCGTTATATGACATATTACCATTAGAAAGAAAGAACATATCTTTACAGTATTGTGCCGTAGTGCGGAATGAATCCAAATTGATTAAACTTGGCTCAAGTCCCATACCCCATAGTGTATTAGTGAGAATCTCATAAATCTGTGAGGGGCCATTACTCGAAGGTTTACGTGTCATATCCGCGAGATCGGTAATAACCATTCCCTTCATTTCTGCCTGTAATACATAGTTATCATTAGTTAGAATACTATTCTCTAATGAATCTTGTGTTTTAGTAATAACAGTACATAAGGATACTACACCATCACCACGGAAATTATTATTATAACGTGGCCCTGCATATTGTTGTGCGAGCGATTTAGTATTAGTATATGAACCACCAAAACGAACTTCCATTTTAATATATGGTCTGAACTTAATTTTAATATTAGCTTCCGGTACTAATCCATCTTGTGTAATGGGGATATCTAGGATCGGTTCATCATCAATAAAAATCTGATTGATATATTTTTCAGTACCAGTCATTGCTAGTACGTGTTCTGTGAATAATTGCTGTGAGTCTTCATTGTGGATGTTATACCACGTGACCGTGCTACCCGTAAGAATGAAGTTATTCCCTTCACCCCCTAGTAGTATTGGCAAACCCGATGTAGGTGATGTTGAACGTGATAGTGATGTGCCTGCATCATCATATCCAGTAGTTCCAATTTGTGCCATCATTGACGATGCAACGAAACTTAGAGCACCAGCACCAGCCCCCCAACCTACAACCGCCGTCATAGAGTAACCACCAGTATACACGGCTGCGGCAACGGCAACGGCAGTGATAATTGCCCCGAATATACCTGAAGTATTTTTACCCATTATAATTTCCTTATTCTGTAATACTCCCCCTCGTTCGTGATGGGGATTAATGTAAATTTATTATGTTCCGTATTTACCCCTAATAGGCGATTAGAAAATACAACCCCCATCATTAGGGGATTATCTGTACTAATCCAGATATCACCATCAATATAGTGTGTGACTTGATCGGCATATGATTTGATTAGTTCACCAGTAGTAAGAAAACCGAGTGATTGTATTTGTTTAATACCACCCTTAGCGGTGGTGTAATTTGCTTGAGAGGCATAATCAGTACCAGCACGTAAATCAAGTACCTTTAGTGATACGATATTACAATCATTTTTACCGTACTTATATTCAGTATTGATTGCCTCATTCATAATTGTAAAAAGATCCATCATTTATAATTCCATGTTTGACCTGAGTTAACAACACCCAAAAGTGACATCATTTGGTCGCCTGGGTAATAACTTTGATATACGGCATTAGCGGCTAATGTACGCGTTTGTAGGTCGAGTTGTTTATAAACTGAGTTAACGTTCACGGTGAGATCGTTCTGCCCGTCTATGGGGCTTGTATTGGCTTGAATGGTATCAATAAACCCTGAATACATACGCCAGAAATCCAACACTTCACCATTTGCAGGATTCAAGATAACCATGTATAGATTTACCTTTGCATCCTTTAGGCCACCACCTAAAGATAATGCCCGTACTGAACTGTTCACGTTGCTAACTTTGAAAGTTAATGATGCGTTTACGATCTGCTTTTCTTCTGAGAATGTAGGTAATGAATCTGTAATCAAATCTGGAAAAGGCACATATTGAGTACCGTTAAATGATACGGGATTTAAACCATCACACCAGAAGAATGGAGCCACGCGTGTTGGGATTACATCAAAACAACGAACGTGAACACCTAGTGAAAGAATATCCGGTACTGTTAATACTGTTTTATCACCACCACGAAAAAGATTATAATACTCTAATAGATCTGGATTAGTGAAAATAGATGGATTCATCGTATCACCTCATTACATTTGAATTGCATTTGAACAAGATTAGAAACTGGCATTTCATAGTTATTATCAGGCATTAATGTACCCTCAATAACTAAGCCGTTATAAAAGATTGTTTCACCAATTTGTACGTTTGCCTGTAGTGCTGGAAATAGTGATAGTACAGATCCGGTATTTGCAACAATCGTATACAGTTTTTTATGGTTAGCAAATTGAATCATTGAACCAACTTCTAGTGTTTGTGCCTGATTGCTTTCGACCTTATAAACACCGCGTTGATAATTGGCCTTAGATGTTACTGTACCGCTCTGTGAGCCGTTATAAATGCTTAGGTGTCCCATACTCATTGTGAACGGTTTACCCTGTCTATGGAGTGCTAGGAACTGCTGAACCTCATTACGTGCTGATTGGTTGAAAGATAATGTGAATTGGTATTCGTACCACTGAACACCCGTGCTACGTTGAATTAGTGCACCTGTCCATGATTTATTAGAATACTGTGGTGATTTATCTACTAGTGTAAAATCACTAATCGATACGTTTTTAAATGTTATTTGTGCCATAGATGCCCCTTATTTTAATGTATTTAGGGGGCATGAAGCCCCCATATTATGTACTGCGTTTTTGTGCTGAGATAACAGCCATATTTACAGATTGTGCGTGTTTCTTAAGCATTTCATTGAATTTTTTATCATCTCCATCGATATTACCCTGTACTATTAATGGGGCGTTAATAACTGTTTCACCACTACCACCATTTATACCTGTATTATCATCTAAGAATTGTGTAAGCTTTTTGTTAGCTTCTGGCTGAACAACACGTTCACCCGCTTTTAGTACAAAACTCTTATTATTCATTGATGGATCTAGTGAATCGACGCCGCCGTGGAATTGTCCTGCTGTTGTAATGATCTGTGCACCCATCGATGCTACCTGTGCATATGCCGCTAATGAAGCAGGGAATGATGTAGCTAGTGCCTGTGATAGTGCTACTTGTAGGTTCATCATGATCTGTGCCATTGAAATACCTTTCTGCACTGCCCATGCTGCTTTTGCTGCGGTCGATGATTCACCAAAAACACCAGCCAACATAGTCCCCATATCACCAGCGGCCTGTCCCATAATTGATAGTTGCTGTTGTGCGTTCTGCTGTTCAATCTGGAGTGCTTGAGCGGCATACCGTGCCTTAATATCACCTTTGCGGCGTTCATAATCTTCTGTACCAGCTAGTAGTTTTTCATTTAACTGGAGTTCCAATTGCTCACGCTGTGCGTTTTCTTCTAGAAGTTTTTCAGTATTATTATAGGCGAATGGGTTATCACCATTAATACGCTGATTCTGTTGATCTGCTAGAAAACTAGATTGCTCACCACTTAAACCACTTAGATTGTTTTGATCAATTAAGTCCTGATTTTGATTTGTATATCCAATCATTCCATTTACCATTTCTTCACGTGCTGCTGCTGCTGATTCTTTTGCACGTGCTAACATTTCATCAATTTCTGCTTGTGATTTCTTTAGAATAGTACCGGTATCCTGAATAGACTTTTGTAGAACTGCCTGTTGGCGGTCAAAGTTCTGGAGTCTTAGTTCATTGGCATTATCGGAAATATTACTAATTGCTGTTTCCCAGTTTCTTTGTGCTGTTTCACGTTCACGTGCTGCTTTCTCTGCTGCTGCCTGTGCTTTTCGTGCTGCTGCTTCTTGAGCCTTTAAAGCCTTTTCTGCTTCTTTCTGTGCTGCATTTGGATCTACCCATCCAGTACGGGTAGGTGCTGATCTACTATTGCCCTTCTGGAATTGTCCTGAATTTGCTACATATCCTGCTTTTGATGCATTAACAAAATCATTTTCAACTGAACCAGAAATATATGCAGAATCTAGTGAATCTTTACCCATTAATGATTTTAATGTATCTGGAATGACACCTTTACCACCTAATAGGAAGTTATCAGCACCACGATAAAGCATGTTCATAAATTCTGTACCAGTCCAATCCTTATTCAATAACGCATAAAGATCATTGAATTCTTGGATAACTGGTGTCATGAAGTCATATAAAAATGATTGACCAGTAGTTGTCATTGAATCTAGATTTTTATCAAACTGTAAAAACGCTGCGGATGTTTCTTCGGTTACTGTTACTGTTTGCTGTGAGATATGATTCAATACTGCCTGAGAGCTACCAAGTTGATTATAGGTAGTTAGTAAGCGGGATGAATCACTAGCAATAGCCTCTAGGCCAAAAATCATTTCATCATTGGTTTTACCTGCTGCTTTCATCGTATCGATTAGATGTAATGTAGCTTGGATACCGCCATTAGGCTGATTTAAAAACTTTGTGTACTCTTCTAGATTACCACCAAGTTCTTTTACTGTTGTTGCGAATTCACCACCACCAGTAGCGAATCCCTCCCCCATCTTGTCTTTTACATCTTGCTCAATATCTAGAAGTTTTTCCATTCCTAGACCAGTTTGACGAAATGCCTTATCTAATTGTTGAATTGCAGTTACTGATAAACCTGATTGCATTGCAAGTTGATTCAATTCTTTTACGTTCTGGTTAAGTGTTAGTGCTAAACCAGTAAATGATGTTGCGGCAATACCTGCAATACCTACCAGACCAGTTAACCCACCAGATAAACGACCGATACCACCACTGATATTTTCAGCAACTGAACCCATCTCACCGCCAACTTTTTTACCGAATTGTCCGATTGATGATTCAGCTTGATTTAGTTTCTTCTGTAGACCAGTAGTATCACCGTCTACTTCTACTATGATTTTTTTATTTCTTGCCATTTGCATTTTCCTTTGCCATTTTCTTGATCATCGAACCAAGTGATGCAATATTATTTTTACTATTTTCGTGCTTCGCCTTTTCACGTTTCACGTTCTTTTCTTTCACCGTTAGTGAATCATCACCAAGAATTCCAATATAATCAAAATCACTTAATTGTAGATTCTTACGACCTTCTTTAGTGATGCTCTGTGAACTAAGTAAAATTGTGTGACATAGTTGAGCATGTGCCAACATATCATGTCGTGCTCCATTTGGTTCAATCACTTGATCGTATATGTATAGAGCATTGAAAATATCAGGGTCTAAATCATCTAATTCTTGTGGCGACAATCCCCGCTTATGTAACATTTTAATTGCAAAGCGGGCTTGATGATTCACTCTTATTTTTTTTCAATATCGTCTACTGGATCTTCAACGGTTAATAGACCCAGTACCTTTAGGTAGATATCATTTGCAATAGTTGCATCAATCTCTAGTACAGAATCGTTATCAAATACAGGTTTTCCGTTTTCATCTTTAACGCAATGTACCAGTACTGAACTTACATCTACACATAGTGATGCATCCTTGATTGATGGGCGTGAAATGAATAACTCAATTCCTTCTACTTCAATTTTATGTAGTTTTGGCTTTAGTGCCTTTTTTAGTGCTTCAATGTTCATGTTTTTCTCCAATAAAAAAGGTAAGCACATTATTGTACTTACCTTATATTTATTATGGAGCTGGGCCGATGATTTTAGTTTCGATTGGGCCACCGTCAACGGCGATCACAAAATTACGGTCTACTGGGGCGTCTTTATCACCAGAAGTTACCGAACTGCTAATGAATCCAACGTATAAAACGCTGTAGCCAGTAGTTTTTGATGCGTCTTCAAAATATGTAATTTTGAATTGAGCACGTTTTTGTTCATCCTCCAAACTTAATAGAAGTTGGTGGATCTCATTATCCGGCAAATAATGCACGGTTAGAGTAATGTCGGGTACGCTTTTACTGCCAATTAGTTTTCTATTGTACTTGTTATTATATTCCACAACATCGATCACTACGTTTTCCGCACCGATTGTAGGGAAGCTACCAATCTCTGGAATTTCTTTAAAATCCGTTGCTGGAGTATTAGAACCTGCTGTGTGAGTACCAACTTCAACTGAAATATTAGCACCTGCAAAAATATCCATTGCCATTTTTTATATCCTTATAAGTTTATGTGGGTAGTCCTTCTACCCACGTTGTATTTATTTATTTTTCAATTCAGTAATGGAAATGCTTTGTGCATGTACCATTGCCATTAATTGTGTAATTTGCTCTTGTTGATCTTCAATTTTAGTTTGTAATTCCTGTACTACAGTGATTAAATCAGCAGTTACTGCTTTATCATTCACGTTTAAGATTTGGAATTCATTACCACTATCATCGGCTGCTTGACCACCTTCAAAAACATATAATGGATCAATTTCACCCATTTGTTGAGCTAGATACCCACGCTGTGGAATGGTGTTTGATTTATATGTATATTCACAAATACCAATTTTAGAAATACGTTCCCATGCACCTTTCTGTACTGGTTCAAAGTTTTCTTTAATTCGAACATCCGAACCTTGAATAGACACTTGTCCTAATGGTGTGTGCATAGTATTATCTGAACGCATACTAAACCATGAATTGTAGCCATCAGATCGCGTAAAGTTCCATGAATATTCTGCAATACCGGTTTCTATACGTGTGAAAATATAGTTTGTTACTTTACAATCTACGTTTTCAAGTAGGGATAGGTAATTACTTTTACTTCCATCTGTACTTTGTTGGTCTTTTAGCTTTCTAACCACTGGGTTATATGCACCACCTATACCATTAACCGATCTTGGTAGAATTTCACCAGTTATACCTAAGTTACCATCTGAGTTGAATCTCATTACGGCACTATTTGTTCCATGTGCTTCAATCCTTGCTTCAGTGATACCATTGCCAATAGCCGCTTGTGCATAGAAATCTGCACTAAAGTTATCGGTTACACCAACTTTATATTTAGATTGTACTTTACCACCTGTTACCACTGTATTCACTGGCGGTAAAGAAGAATCTGCGTTGTTAACACTCCATGAAGTATTTGCAGCAACAAAACCACCTGATGCTCTAATAACCCATACACCAACAAAACTTCTCGGTAATATATTGTCGCCGTTGCCATATCTACCATAAACACCACTAGATAGTGACGCGTCTAGCTGTAGAACGTTTTTTTGACCACCTGTTGAATATCCAGAATCAGGTCTAAACGTTTGACCATCACCAGCGGTACGGAATGCACCAGACGGACTAGACCACGGGAACCATACTTTACCGTTTAAATCAGTTGCAATACCTGCTGTGATATTAGGGGCTGATGCTTCAAAAACACGACCATTATCACCCGAAGTTCCATAATCACCTCGTGCGAATAACCCACGAATTGAATTAGGTTGAACGCCGTTACGATCAGGTACACGGAAAGTCGTTGAACCATCACCAGTTGAATATCTAGCACGGGTTTGTGGATTGTTTAACCAGTCTGCATCCGGGATAGGTGATAGCATTTGAGCATATGCCCAAAGTTCTGGATATAGAGCACGGGATAATAGCTGTCCATCGGATGTAACTTCATATGGCTGTATATAGGTACGTGAATCTCTTAAATGAAAATCACCCACACCATAGTTCATAACTCCATTCATTGTCGGACCAGTAACACCAGCACCAACTAGGTTTTCAACCCAACGTTTAGTAGCTGCATCATAGTCGTTTACCGGATCACCCGCTAATGGTGTTGAACCTTGGGGACGGACGTTTAGCCATGCCGCTGGACGGTCAATAATTCCAGATAGGTTATCAACCTTTAGAAATACATCTCCAGTCTTTGCAACGTCTAAATTAGCACGGGCAAGTGCTAGATCAGTTAGGTCTGAAAGGTTATTAGATTTAATTAGATACTTTGCATCACTATCTACGGTACTCTGAATACCTAGATTTGCACGAGCTTGTGCTTTATCTGGTACGTCGCTTAGATTATTAATAATAGATAAAGAGCCAATATCAGTACTGGATAATGTAATATTACCACTTAGTGCAATATCATTAATCGTAGTTGTTTTTGGAACATATTTAGAATCACTTTCTACTGTACTCTGAACACCTAGATTAGTACGGGCTTGTGCTTTATCAGCTACATCGTTTAGATTGTCGATAACCTTTAGATACTTAGAATCACTATCCACTGCACTTTGAATACCTAGATTAGCACGGGCAGTTGCTGCATCATCAATATCACTTAGATTATTAATTGCCTGAAGATATTTTGAATCACTCTGTGCAATACTTTGAACACCCAGTTTAGTACGGGCGGCACCAACATCTACGATCTCGGATAGGTTACGTGAACCCATCATATAGCGTGTATCGTTTTCACCAATGCTTAGAATATTCAAATTACTACGTGCGGTAACAATATTGTTTAAATCTGATAGGTTATTACTTTTACTTAGATATAGTGTATCAGATTCACCGGAAGTATAAACACGTGACCACGGCGTGGAGTTATTACGTGCATAGATGCGTAAATCCCCTGAGTTAGTGATCATTAGGTTAGTGTTAGTTTGGCCTGTTGGTTGTGAAACTAACTCAATACCGTATAGATCGGTTCCTGCTGGGTTATCGCTATCTGCTGCTGGGATCATCACAAAAGCGTTACCTTCGGCTTCCTGTGGACTGTATTGTGGATAATCCAATGTACCATTAGATCCAACACCATAATCCCCGCGACGTAGTACAGGAGGAATATCACGTGTTCCCATTGAAAGAATATTACGTGGTGTATATGTATACGTCATCTGCACCACTTCATCTTTACTACCAGAAATAACACGTGAATTGATATTACCTGATACCATTACACCTTCAATACTTCCTGCTTCATCATCTTGGATATAGTTAATGATTAATTGGAATGCTTCATTTTTATCATATGCGTTATCAAGAAACTGATGCGTTACAGAATCGGGGCGGTAGTTTACAACAATTTCAAGATCATCAATCTGTTTATCTCCAACCATTGCACGTGTATATTCTGAATCATATGTTTCAATAGTTGCTGTTTGGTTTTTTACCCCGAAAACAGGGAAGGTTGCAACGTTTTCAATTTCAACATTACCACCACTAATTATGTTACGGTTTGCTGTATCAGTATTATAAAATAACTTGACTGTACTTCCGCTAAAAATATCTTTTGCCATTGCTCATCCTTATTTTCTTTCCAATGCTTCAATATTTAGTGAAAAGACTAAGGAAGAAATACCAGTAGTTTTATCAGTAATTAAATCACTATTACCATAATTAACATACAGTACAGTTACACCATTTGCTTTAAAAACTGCTGGATAGGTTTTTTCAAAATGTGCTACTAGTGAATCATAATCAGTTTCTGGAAATTGGGTGTTAGGTTTTGGAGATACTAGAAACTCCATATCAAATTGACCACGCAAACGGGAATTGCCCGCAAAGTTTGCAGATTCTAATTGATAGTTAAAAGTAACCATCTGGAATATATCTGAACCTGTACCAGTTTTTAATGATGGTGTGAGTTTCTTATATTGTTTTAAAACTTCCACTGTACTTGTTTTCATTTTTTCAATTAGTTTCAAAATACTAACCCCGCTATTGTTTGACGGATATAGATTTCTGAAACTCCCGAGAGATCATCATAAATTCTATATACTGTGTAAACCTTGTTCCGTACTGTTACCTGAGAATCAATAGAAAGATCTAGAGATTGAATCTCAATAGTTTTAGCACTTAAATATTCTTCTTCACTTTCTATTAAACCCTCAGATCCCTCAATAATAATGGGCCGCACATCAAGAATTGCTCTAAATGTTGACGGCCCATAGATTACGGTTTCACCAAAGGCATTTAGAAAAGTATCAACTTGATTACTTGTAAAATGCCTCATAGGTTTTTCCTTATGCTTTTAGTTTAATTTGTACAAACATTTCTTCATGAGTAATAGCAGTTGCTAGGTACTGATAAGAACGGATTGCAATAGTTTGTGCTGCACGATAAGTAGTATCATCGAAGTCGATTTCTTGCGAATCGACCCAATTTGCGAAAACAAGTGCTGAGAAGTCACCAATTAGAATAGTATCTTGAGCTACGAAAGTAGATTCAATTACTCGTACTTCGTCATTAAGCCACATATCAAAACGATGCCCGGCAACGGCGGCAAGACCTGCGGTGTTGTTTAGGATCGCAGTTTGACGTAGTTTAGCTAGCATTGCAGGGTGAACAATTGCCACACAACGATTAATATCAACGTTAGCAGTACCTAGTTTCTCGATTGCAGATTGAATATCACCTACATCTACTACACCGGAAGCTGCGGTAGTAATTACTGGAACTTCGGTTTGTAGTTTGGTGAATACTTCTTGCTCTAGACCGTTTGAACAATGACGTAGAAGTTCATCAGTAACAAAACGTTCGGTAGCTGCGTTGCTTAGTAGCATTGCTTTAGTGATTTTTACACCCGCTGCGAACATTGCAGGCTTTAGGGTGATTTTGTCGAATGCTTCAAAACCATCTACTACTGCTTCGTCTTCTGCATAGAAACGTGCATTAGGAGAAATACCTTTAGCTACTGGAATACTTAGATTACCTAGACCTGCTAGACCACCAAATACAGTTACTGGTAGTTGACCTAGAACGGTACGGGCAAGTAGATCACGAATATAAGAATCGGTTAGTTGCTCTTTTACTAGACCTGCTGCGGTAACAGTAGAAGTAGTATCTGCGGTAGAACGAACCATAGCGTTCATATCTAGAGAATAACCACGTGTACCACGTTCGAAGTTTGCTAGTTCGTTGGATTCACCTTTTAGACTACGTAGACCTTCGGTGATAATGTTTTTATTTTCCATTTTGATTTCCTTATCAATTGATTGGTTTTCTTTATTTAGTGAGCGTTTAAAATCTTCTACGCTTACACCATTTGTAATTGCTTCTTCGGTGTTAACTCCTAACACTTCGGAAATAGATTGAAGTTCACGTACACGCTTATCTTCTACATCTTTATTTAGTGATTCTTTTACAGCGTCTACGATAGAATTAATATCTAGTGAACGTTCTGCAACTTCTTCTACTTCTTGAATATCTTCAACTACTACGGATTCTTCTACTTCCACTTCTGGTTGCTCTGGTGCTTCCAATTCGGTTTGTACTTCTTCCTGTACTAGTTCTTCTTGTTTTTGTTCTTCCATGATCGGTTGATCCTCTAGTTTGATTTCATCATTACTATTTAGTGATCGACCAATACCTACACCGTTATCTGCTGGAGTTGAAACACTACTAATTTCGTAAGGTTCCCAACGGGTAACAATTAAGTTATTACCTTCAAAGTAATAATCTCGGATGTTATAACCGACACTAATTTTTGGTCTGATACCTTCAATGATCATTCCAAAGATTGTTGTTGCACTTCCTAGTGCACTAAAACGTACTGTCGCACGACATACTTTATCCATATCTACACGTGCGTTTTCTACAATGCCTACCTGACGCATAGAATCATGTTCTACTAGTACGGGTGCACCGTCATTTAAACGGGATAGATCTACGTTATCTGAATTACATAGAAGGATCTCATTGTATAGAGATCCATTAATTTCACGTGTTACGGGGGTTTCTGATGCGAAAGAAAGTTCTACAGTTCGGGCTTGCTCATCAATAGCATTACTGATCTGTGTTAGGTTGATTGCCCTCATTTGTTGAATCTGGGTTAATTCCATTTTCCTTTTTTTCCTTTTCTATTTCTTCCATTACTACTGATGGGTCATAACCCATAGCTGCAATAACCATTGCTTTACTCTTCAATCCATTTTCGATTGCTAGGACTTCCGTCTGTAAATCTTTATATGGATCAAGTGAGATTTGACGCGTTGGTACATATTGTGCTTCGGTGAGTTTATTAAAATCACTGAAACTTAAATCACTTAATGTACTGTTATTTAGCATTGCAGATTTTAACCATTCTTTATAAAGTGGTTTTAGTACAGAAACGATTAACGCATTTGTACGGGTTTTAAAAGTAGATTGTTGAATCTTGTCAATTAACTTACTAGCACTGAATGAAGCATTACTAGTATCACCAGTTAGTGCTTGTGTAGTAATATCTAAGCCCATAGAAATTAGCATTAGCTGCTTATCTACGAATTCATTAATACCATCAGTAGTCTGTGTTGGGTTTACGGTCTTAATATCCTGTCCTGCTTGAAGTTCTACAATGGCTGCGGGATTTAGAAAGTCTTGTTCATAATATGAAACTTCATCACTTGAGATTAGATCAATATCATCTGAATTTGGATTAGTAATAAAAGCCATTGCTGACGCTGCAACTTTACGGGAAGTAATAGCCGCTGACATAAATTCTTCAAGTTCTTTTAGTTTATCAGTACCTGCGTGAACATCTGGAATACCGCGTTGTTGTGTTGGGTAGTCCTGCTGGAATAGATGTAGAATTTCTTCGGCTGGCACACGTTCACGATCTCCAATTGTGTAGTTATACATAATAGGATTGTATCGGGTAATCCAGTACGCTACAGGTCGATTACTAGGATCGAATTCAATACCGTTGGAAATATAATTACCTGATGGTAAAAGTTGGTTCTCATATGTGCTAATACGCATAGAGTCAATAATTTCTACCTGTGGTAGACCATTCTTAACTTGGTGAACGCGAACAAAACAACTGCCATCAATACTACGTGTACGTTCCACTAGCCTTTGGAATGTACTAATATCTAATGTTCCGCAACGTGAAAATGCACGTGGATCTTCTGCCCAATCATAAAAAGCATTCTCTAGTTGTTTATTAATTGCAACGTTTCTTTCATCACTATCAGTTGTATGTGTAGTAGGTCGAATGTATAGACCATCTGCACCAGTTACACCGCTTGAGTTAGTTGCAATATACTTTTTAACAATGCCATTCTTAATACTTAATTCACGGCTTACTGCTACCATTACTGGTAATGTGCGGTTGATAATTGCGTTGATGTTACCTGCCTGATTACCAGCACTAAAACCAAATGAAATAACAGGTGATTGTGCACCCTGTGCCAATGTAGATTGGATAGATCGCTTCATTGGGTTATTTTTCATTAGTGGTTGTTTATGTACTGTTTTCTTTTGTGGGGTATTATCCCCTTTGTTTTTTCCCCATCCGAACATGTTTATCTCCTGAATGTAGTTATTGATTTAATCGGGCTACCAGTATTTAGACCCTTCATATCTGCGATTAAGGAGTTAGCACGTGATACGTAGATGGAGCGTAGTTTCATTAACACTTCGGCACTTTCATATGTTAGTGCTTTATTTTGAATTGATTGACTTAGAACACCACCACCTTTGATACGGTCGATTGTAATTTGATCGATATCTTTGATGATCTGTAGTAGGTCTTGATATTCAGATACCTTTGATTTGGGATCAATTAATTCGAATTGCTGAACGCCATATACTTTAGGACTGCTAATAATGGCAGTGTAGATACCCGCATCCCAGGCATTGGTATCAATATCTGGGAACGGGTATGTGTATGAAGTTTTAGTACCATCAGGTTTGATAATATCGATATCAGTACCGGATGGATAATCGAATGTAATTGTTTCACCTTTGAAGATATCACCTTTTAGAGTTACCTTGCGAACAACTGCCATTTTTTAATTTCCTTATTTAAAGAATCCCCCTTTACGTGGGCGTACTGTTCTACGCGGAGGTTTGGGTGATTCAGTATTTACTTTCTTATTTATAGTTTTCTCTTTTTGTTTTGCGTTGAATTCGCGTAGTTGTCTAAATGGTTGTGAACCTAATTTAGATAGATACCACTGGAAACAAATCAAAGAGTAATTGAGGCAGTCTAGAGCTTCATTTCGTACTGAACTAACTTTCTTAATCCATACCCAGTTACCCGCTTTAATCACTCGCTTCTCTGATGTAATTTGAAGCATGTAATCATCTGGTAGTGAATGGCTGAAATGAATCTGCTGTTCCTTAGTATTATCATTATCAGATACTGCTCTGTTTAGTAAATGGCGTATGTTACTTTTACCTAAGTTAACGTTAAGGTTAATTAGGGTGTGACCACCTGCGGTACTCTGTTTGTATAGCGGGGTAGTTGCACTGGCTGCACCCTTGATAGGTCTGAATATTTGAGATGATCCACAATAGCGGTAAACGGTATTGGTTGCGTTACCGTTGCTGGAGTCTACAAAACCTGCTAGGACTTTGAGAGGCTTACCCGTTACTGTTTTAAAATCACTTTGTGCAAAGGCTGTTAGCTTATTCCATGCGGGGGCTTCAATCTTTGTACAATCGATACTATGAATACTACGGTGATCTAGTACATAAATGTTCTTTTCACTAATACCTAAAGTAGTGACCTCTAAGCGGTCAAGTTGTTGGTCAACACCTAATACAATTCCTAGTACATCCTCACTGATCGTATCAATATCAAATGAATCATCACGTAGGTTTTCAAGAACTACTAAATCATGTTCAGTATTTTCCTTATCAATGTATGGTAAGCCCAAAACGTTATTATAGAAGGATGCCAGATCGAAGGTATAATGTGCTTCGGCAAAATCTTGTACTATGGATTTAATAGAGTTGATTGGAGAATACAAACGTGATATGTGGTATCCCATGATATCCGTAATTTCTGGTGCTGTTACTATCCAATGACCTTTTTTGATCATGCGTACACGTTGTGCTTCTGAAATAACATTGTTGCACTTCGGGCATTGTAACTCTGCGGTGTCTGCGTCGGGGATGCGACGGCGACCACCATCTATAATCTTCCAATCAAATTTAACGTTTTCGAAAACTAATTCATGTTCATGATCACAATGGGGGCATGGAACGTGAAACTTTTGTTTATTACTTTGTTCGTACTGTTGAGTGATTAGATCATTTTCATCTAGTGGGGTACTACATACCATAATAAGAGGTGTACTAAATGCCTTTGTACGCTGTTCTGCTAGTTTAAGTGGATTACCTTCATCACCTTCTGCATCCACGTTACTAACTTCATCTAAGAATACTCTAGGGGCTGTTAGACCGCGTAGCTGTGCACTACTACCTAAAGTAAGAAAGTAGGTGAATGTTCCGTCTAGGTTCTGTTGTGTTTTATCGTTGTTAGTAAAGTTCTTATCATTCTTATTACTAACTAGATTCTTTAGTACAGGACACGCTTCAATAACCGATTGCCATTTACCACTACGGAATTTACTTGTAGTTCCTGCCGTTGCACCTGCGAATATTTGGTTACTTGGATCGTTAGCCATGAAATAATACATTGAGTTTTGCAATACTGTAGTTTTTAATAGTTGTGCTGAACTCATTAATACAATCTTACGTACTCTAGGATTAGTGATATCGTTAATCGGGGCTTTTTGGAATTCGAATAGTTTTACTCTTTGCCCTTGCAATTCACCATCAGGGAATACTAAGTTTGTTTCTACCCACTCACTGGGTTTTTGTTTCTTCGGTGGTAATATCGACTTCACTGATCTGGTTAAGATCTTCATCATCTTCTGGTAATTGCTCTTCATATGTTCCTTCATATTCATACTGACCAATTTCTTCTAATTGGCGGTCTATCTTATCTTGTAGTTTCATTTTTAATTCTAGTGCATCTGATGATTCAAATAGTTCTACATAGCTGGATGCGGGAATACTTCGTAATACCTGACGTAATTGATAAAAGTATTGTGATAATGTTTGTTGTACTACTGCGACTGGTATTAGTTCACCACTGGCAGTACGTAGTTCTAATTCTTTTATATCTGCTTCGGCTTCTAACTTGCGTAGTGTTGCCTTTTGTATTTGGCCTTTAGTGTCGCCATTGCGTAAAGGTTCAATGACGTTTTGTAATAACCAATCATCTACTAGTTTTTTAGGCCAGTTAATATCTAAGCCTTTACCAGACCATAGACGGCTAACAGTGGAGTGTTCCACGCCGAAACGATCTGCGATTTCTTGCCACGTATAGCGGGTTCCATCGTCTTTAATTTTTGTTTTAGACATTAGTCCTTCCTGTTTTCTGTACTAAACACATGATAGGTTTTATCTATCAATTGTTTGTTTTAGATTAAAAATCCCACGTATTTTTATTATAACTCGCGGCGAAAACTCGAAACAGTTCAAAAATCGCCCGAGAACCTACGAATAATTCTCATTTACTTTTATTGTGTTTAGTATATTGAACTTATTCCACGTACTGAATAATTTATTCCATCAATGAAATTAAATTTCTTAGGCGGTAGGGTATTGCCTCACCATCTACAGTACCGTGATTCATTACTTCATCCCTTAGATCTCGTAGTCTATTCAGGTGCTTCTTCTCTGTTCCTTTGAATAGACATAGTGATGTGATTGGATATACATAATTACCAATCGAATAGCGGGAGTGTTGCAACGTAATGTATTTATACTTGAGGACTAATGAATAGTTATCTATGTATAGCTCGTATGCGTCCTGTGTGACGATATGAGCGGTTATAATGCTATCCCTGCGTGATGGTTCATATCCAGTGTATAAATCGCCTGTGATGCTCTGTGTGCCGTCTGTGTAGTGTATGTGAATGGTAATCATGGGGTACTCCTATGCTGTATAGGAGTATTTAGAAATAAAAAAGCCCACTGTGATAGTGGGCTGGTGTGGTTAATTACTGTGTTTAAGTTTATCCAGTTCTTTTCTTAGTTTATCTATTTCCTTATATAGTCCGTAGATGTTCGTCCACGTAAAGAAGAATAGAACTACAATTACCCATATCATTAGATAACCCTGCAATTGTTTAGAGTGCCAGTGATGATCACGCTTGATTCATCCATCATTGATAGTTGACCTCTGCCCGTCTTACGGTTGATCTCTACGTAGGTTGATCCGGTTCTGTCCTCTTCATAGTAAGTGTAGTCATCACCCTTTACAGTTACATCAGTATTACGGGTATTGAATGAAGTCCTGCTCATCTTGCCCGTTTTCTCATCAGTCATAGTACCGCTACAGTGAAAATCAACACGTGATACTTTGCTGGCTGGCTTCTTACAATCTGCAAAGAATGCTGCGGCATTACTGGAACAAATAGCTTCATCCTGCAAATCTTTTAAGTTGATAGAATATGCGTTTGCAGTGCCAGATAATACCAGTGCTACCAGAAGATACTTTTTCATTATTAAACCTTTTTAAAATTAGTAGTTACATACTCACGGAATAACTTTGTATTACCTTGAGGATGTTTCTTTATGTACTCGTTATAGTATTCACTCGCGATGCGGTTTAATTGACCGCGATCATTTATATGAAACTCTTTACCTTCCCACTTTGCATTAAGGGGGTATGTATTACGATAGTCCTCACTATAAGCACGTAGAAATACTTCTATCTGCTGCATATCTGGATTGCTATTAATGATAGTCCGGTATACTGCATCATTAGTTAATGCAAGGGGCATACGACTATTCACTACCTTATAGGATCTATATTCATCCTTTACTGAATCATATAACACTACTTCGAATATATGATTGTTGTTAGTGCTAGCAGTAGTGGGTGTGCGTGGCTTCACTCCACCCTGAACACTGTTTAGTAACTCTTCAACACTACCAAACGTTGTAGATGCCCCTACAGCGTCCTGTAAGAGCCTCAGAGCCTCTTTGTGACGTTCTGTATGATAATGCTCAATTAGGGGCTTTACCTCCTGTAAACGCTCTATAAGCGTTTCTATGTCCTGTACTGATACAGTAGCTAGGATACATCTGTGTTCTGAATCAACACTTAACATGCCTGGGTGAAAGTCTTCATTTTGCAGTATGTTAAGAAACTTTTCATTGATTGTTGACATTAACATGAAGCCTCATTAGGGGGATGTATCCCCCTAGTGTATCAATTAGGCGATTAAATCGCGAATGAAGTTTAGATCTTCATCTTCGTCATATAATTCGTGTTCATCTTCGTCAACACCTACGAACATTACACCGTTTACATCACATATAATCTGCTGATCCTTATATTCAAAACAAACTGCTTCTACTTCATATTCTAGTTTGCGGCGTTCATATACAGTGTTTACTTCTGCATCAATACCGATAAATGAGTGGATGTGTTCTAACGCTATAAGATCAAAACGCACTGGGTATAGTTCATTGGTAATTACCAAATCACCACCATTTTCAAGTGCTGTGTAAAACTCGCCTGTTTTGAGTTCTACAGCGTGAAATTCTACCTTGCCACAATTAGCGATTAGATACCCTAAGTTTGTTTTAGCTACTACATGGGTAATCTCTTTATGGTTGATAATGTTTTTTAAGTTCATTTATTGCCTCTTTTAATACTGCATTGTTATTAGAAAGTAATGACACTGGTGATTCTATTAATACATACAACTTCTTTTTAGGTATCTTTCTGATTACCTTTGCTACCTCCCTATCGATACCAAAGATGGTAATCACATCTTCTAATGGTAACTCACGTATTGTTTTTATTACAAGTGCATTTAGTTCTTTAATTTCATCTACCAAACACACCACGGATATTAACCCTTTTACGTTTCAATAATGCTAGTAGTGCATCGTTGAATGTTTCGTGAAACTCTTTACCATCACTAAACGGTTTATGCTGGTGGCGGCGTTCTTTACTCATGGATACGCTACCTACTTTTTCTTCATGTTCATTGAATACTTCGGTAATGAGTCCACCACAAATAATATTAAGACGCATTAGATTAGTTTCCTTACCACCATTGAGATAATAAAGAGTATCGCAATGATGGTGATTACTTTGTTAGTCGTCAATACGATTTCCTTTTTCATCTAAAACCCAGTTCTTACCGCTTACGGTGGTTGAACCACTAAAGAACACGACGGGCTTTGCGGTTTTGAAGTTAGGATCTGCGGCATTACCTTGTTCCTTCATGCCAGCGTAACGCACATCAATTTCACCTGATGGAACTTTTTTTCCATCGATCCAAGTTAAGAGGCAATAGCCGTGAGCCTGTGTTGCACAAACACCGTTTTTCTGTGGTGCACATCCAGATAGTAAAACTGATGATGCTAAAATAATTGTTGCTAAAATCTTTTTCATAATTCCCATTCCTTCAATAGTGTAATTATTGTTCGTAGTGTATTTAATGCTTCTTCTTCGTTTTCCATACGTTTTGGGACGCTACGGACTATCGAAGGTGGTAAACATATGTTTTCTGTGAATCTAAACAGTCCACCACTCATGACGGTAAATGTCATCAGGGGCATCATCTGCTTAGGGCGTGTGAACAATACTAATACTGTTCCGGTAGTGAGATTGACAATCTCTGTCAAATCCATACCCATTTCTTTTACTTCGATGATGAAGTTCGTGCTAATACCTGTATTCATACTGCACCACCTATAACCAATACCGCAATGATTAGCGTTAATAATACATGTTCACGACTGATAGTGATAGTGAAAGTCATACACACCTCCCGTGTTGGAGTTTGAATAATACGGGATTGTATCAATACCTGCAAGCATTGTTTTCATACAAAATCGTATGTGTATGAAAATAAAGTGAATTTAGTTATTGCATGTATACATACCTGTGTTACTATAGTGTCTCACTAAACGGGAGGTATGTATGGCAGTTGAATATGTAGAACGTGGTAACATCACTGACGTAATGGTAGATGGTCGTTATATGGGGTGTGTGGTGTTAGGTGATGATGGGAAGTACAGAACTGTACATAAGAACAATGCACTACCAGAAGTATTCACCATAAAACACTTCGCTACCTACCACGTAGAAAAAGCAAAGCCCCTCTAAGGGGCTTTTTTATGCTTTCTTCTTTTTGGTTTTCTTGGCTGGTGGTTTCTGTTCTGGTACTGCTTCTTCGTAGGTTAGTAGTGCGATTACGTGTGCTTCATTTTCGTCTGCGTCTGTGAGTACACCACCTTCCCAATACTGTTTTAGTAAGTCTAGGTTTGGTAAGCCAGGCATCGCCGTTACGCCGTCTTTGTGATGAATGTTTAGTTCAAGTCCACCATTGATTAGTGCTCTAAAGTTCATCGGGTTATTGTTTACTACTCTAATTTCCATTATCTGTATTCCATCTATGTAAGTTTTTGCCATGTATATAAGTTCATCCAAATCATCACGCAGTAGTGATAGTTGAAAGTGTTCTTCTTCTGATAGATTGTAGAAGTGTTCGATTGGATAATCTAACTGTATGGTATTTACTGTGATGTACTGTTTAGTTACAAAATAGCGGCGTTTCTTTAGTTTATCGTAAAAGAACATTCCCTGTACGTGGTGATTTATAATTATATGTTTCATAGTTTATCCTTTATCTCTAGTAGG
>NZ_JANEWJ010000049.1:0-22641 GCF_028069755.1 Citrobacter sp. Igbk 16
ATATTATTGGTAGAGTTTATTCTAAAATAGAATTTTATGAAGTTGAGGGGGCTCTTGATGATGACTATACATTTCCATTCATCAAAGTCACTCTTCCGGATGGTGTAGAATACTCCTGCCTTGAAATGGGGTCCGGTGAGTATTTGTGCATGTATATTTTTTGGTTTATAAACTGGATAGAAAAAAATTCAATCCTACTTATTGATGAAATTGAAAATTGTATATCAGTATATAGCCAAGAGTATTTGATGGATTACCTTGCGCATGTGTCCTCGCAACGAGGCATTTGGATTTTGCTCTCTAGTCACTCTGAAACAATTTTAAGTAAAGTAGGTATTAAAAATGCAAGGCTAATTTCGAATGTTAGTAACGTTGGTATTAGCGTAGTTTCCCCAAAACATGAAAGAAAATATTTTACAGCGTTAGGTATCAAGCCTAGAAAGAAAGGCATTTTCATTGTTGAGGACAAGTTTTCATATATGTTTCTTAAAGGCATGTTGAATCGTGCTGCTTCTGATATTGCTTATGATTATCATATAGTTAGTTTTCAGGATGGTGAGTCAGATATCGAAAAAGTAGTAAAACATTTTAACCCTCATAAAGAAATTAATTTTGATTTATTAGCTGTGTTTGATGCAGATATGCGTGATAAAATAGCGAAACTTATAGGGAAACAAATCCCCGTAGTTTCTTTACCATCAATTGATGGATTAAACCCAGAACAGGAACTATGGAATGTTTTATCTAAAGGAGTCGATAACGTAGCTCTGCTTTTAGGCACTAAACCTGATGATCTATTACAATATTATGAACAATGTGGATCTTTAGATCATCATGATAGATTCATGCAATTGGCTAATTATCTTAATGTTAATGAAGAAACATTATTTAATTATATATTTTCTATTTGGTATTCGGAAAATAAAAACCTTGTTAATAAATTCATTTTTTGCATCTTTAACTCTTGTTATCACCTAACGAGAGAGGAGATTGATTTGCTTGCAAAGGAAATGGAGTTAGAGGGAATACCGTTAGATGAAAACCTTAACAAAAAAATGCTGTTCGATGGCAAAGATTTATTATTTTTAGAATAGTGTATAACTTCCATTAAACAGATAAGGTATAGGAAGATTACAATCCTATACCTTATGTAAGCATTATATTCCTAAAGTAAAGTCTTTAAGATTTCGATAGTTCCTCACCCCAGATATACCATCCTCAACATGTGCCGCCCAAACCTTAATCATGTCCTTCTGTGGTATCTGCGGGTAAAGCATCTTCAATACCAATTCTGTGGCTTGTAGTGTTTCCCCCAGCCATGTAATTTTATCCAGCACCAACGAGCCATCTAACTTCCGACTATCTCGCTCAGGAGAATAACGAAACTCACTCTCCACCGAGCGGAAAAATGCTAGCCGGGAAGCAATATTGGGTGTAATCCCAGTATACCCTTTAAGCTTTTTAAGCTGTTCTTCAGTCTGACGACTAAGCGCCATTCGATTCGGGAGCATCAGATAGCCTCCTTAGTTAATTCCCAAAAATAACCAGGTTTCAGCGTTGATGATTTAGTATGTGCATTAAACACAATCTCATAAGCATGAGAGATATCATCACGCAACTGATCAACAAAATAACGTTCATCTACTTCAGTATCGGTAGAAAGCAACACAACTTGATGACTGGCTTCAGGGAAGTAGTGATTAATCAATTTATCTCGATGTTGAGAGTCCAGACGACCCAATGGTGTATCAATGATCACTGGTAAATCACGGCCAGAGGTTTTCGCCAGCGCCTCAAGAATAGCAATTGCATAAATCTGTTTTTCACCAGCAGAAAGTAACTTACGGTTAATTACTGAGCCATTCTCATCAATTAATTCAACATCAAACGTTTGAGGATTGATATGCGCACTAAGTTGTAAATCCTCTTTACGAGCCAACTTACGGTAAGCAAGCTCAAAATTTGTAGACAGCGTTTTAACTCGAGCCTGGGTTAATACATCACTGTAGCGATCGAGTAAGTTTATCGTTTCCTGAGCATTCTTAAACGCACTGCTATAACTGTGCTGATAACGAGCGGCATCATGCGCTTTTTGAATCTGGCGAACACAATCCAGTTGCTGCTGTTTCGTGCGTTTAGCATCTTCCAGCAATGACCTATATTTCTGCAATTGGGCTTCGCGCTGCCTATCTAGGTCACGTAATTTCTCAAAGAGATCCATCAGCTGATCATCTTCAGGAGCGCGGGCAATATTAGCAGCCGCTTGTTCTAACTGTTGTTCAATCTCAGATAACTGTGTGCGATAGAGCTCAAAACGCTGCCATGCTCTTTTACTATCTATCTCAATAGACTGTTGAAGCATTCCAGCTTCACGCTCAGAGATGTCAAAGAGCAAATCACCTTTTGGTTTCGTTGCCATATAATCTTTTAGATTATCGGTAATCGCTTCAGCTGCTATTTTGCCAGTCCCCGCAGAACGAAATGCAATATCATTTCTGAGTTGCGTTAAAAACTGGCTCAGCTCTTTTTCAAAGCTTTTTGCCTGTTTAATCTGCGTTTCATCAGCAATTTGTTGCAGCAAACGAGACAAAATAGTGGGCGCAAGCGCATAAGGTAGCGAGCCATCGCATTCTTGTCTCAGTGCTTTTTCCAGATGTTCTTTATCTTTTAGCAGCGTTTCGACTTTCTGTTTTTCCTGCGCTTTAGTCTGGGCAAAAGCGCCCCCCTGAGCATTTAGCAAGCCTTCATAACGGGTTATATCTTTAGACAGAAACTCAATCCGCGATTTGGCAAAATCGGCGCTTTCCAGCAGTGCTTCTGTCTGGCAGGCTAATTCTTTACTCTGTTTTTCAAGCTCTGCAATCTGTTGTTGCTGAGAACTTGCTAGCTGGCTGGATTGCTGACGCTTAACAAAAATCATTAAATCGTTACGCAGTTTAGAGATGAGATCCAGCCCCAATAAGCGTCGAACGGCAGTACGTAAAATATTACCGGATTCGTCCTCAGCAAGTTCTGCAATTTTCTCGCCATCGAAAAAGAACAAATCAGCAATGCCATGCGGAATTAACTCATTTAGAAATCCCTGGCACTGCTCGTAATCCAGCTCACTGAGTGGCTGCCCATCCTGTTGCAGAGAAAGGCGGTCCCTCTTCCCCTTTTTCCAGGTGCGCGTAACGGTAAATTCGGCCTCATGACCGCCTTTATTATAGGTAAACGTCAGTTCTACAGATGCTTCTTCCGGCTGCTCAATATAGTACGCGCCGTTATGAATCAATGCGCTGAGTTGTTCGATATACTCTTGCTGTTGAGTCGCTAGCCCAAACGCCAGTCGTCCATACAACGCTATGCGGATCGCCGACAGGATAGACGTTTTCCCTGCGCCGTTTAAACCACCAAACAGCACAATAGGTCGTGGATTCAAATCGTGCGGACGCTTTCTGGGTGCCAGATCAATGGTATGTGTACCGTTAAATACCCGAAAATTATGTAATACCAGTTGTTTAATGAGCACGTTATTTCTCCTCCCCAATCAGTAACGAGGATTCACTGGCATCAACAATTCTGCGCTGTAAAACCTGAAGTTCAGCTTCCAGCTTTGTAAGTTCTTCCTGATGAATATCTCGTTCAACTCGTTTTTGCAGAGTGACCTGTTGTTGTTCAATTTCTTCGAGAGTGCCCCAGTCCTGCTTTAAAATCGTGCCAAGTTTGTCAAAAATGCCCTGACGACGGCTTAAGCCTTCCATTGAAACTTCCAGCTCGATGAGTTTCATCACCATTTCAGGCACAACGTTAAATCCCTGCGCTATCTGCACCAACAGATCTGCATCGCTGGCATCAAAGCGCGACTGATCGTCCACCACCCAGTCTAAATCCTGTTGATACACTTCACGGTAAATACCCGGCAGCGTGTCATACCAGTCTGGTTCATTAGGATCTTTCAACCACTCCTGACGAATCGCATGTAGCTCTGGTTTGGTAATTAACGTAATGGTATGGCCTTGAGCATTCAAATCGCGCTCTATCTCCAGCAATTCTTTGAGCCATTGCTGACGGTATTTTAGCCAGTAAGGACCAGGAACATGCTTACGCTCAGCCCCCGGCTCATCACTTTCTTTAGCGTACTGATAGCTCACCTTACCAGTACGGCGCTTATAGTTTCGAAACGTGTCTTTATTCACCGGATCGGTGGTAAATGCCAGCAGATCACGATATTTCAGCAACGGAGACATCCATTCTTCACCGTTTTTAATCAGGCTTTCCATAGCCTTATCTTTAGTGACAACGGTACAGGTCCAACAGCCAAAACGCGAGTTGCCGCAGGAAGGGGTACTATCATCAATTACCAGCGGGCATTCACCCTGTGCGGAAGAATCCATATACAACGTCCACAGAGGACGGTTGTTTCCACCCCACGGGCTTTCCCACTCGTCGATATCTTCAGGGGCATAGCGGAACGCGCCCCGCAGCAGCTTCCAGACATCTTCTACATCCCAGGTATCAATGGGGGTATAGATGAATGCATTTGCCAGCGTGGTATGCCGGGCAAGGCGTGATCCATCAATCTTGTGCTTTGCGATCACCTGCGCACGAGAAGCACTTTCACTACTGCGCGAACCAAGTACGACGATGACTTCATCAAACTGGCTGACCTTATCTTTAATAAAGTCACTCACCGGATTGATTTTCATGCGCTCAGTGCACCAACGGAAACTACGAGTTGGAGCCGGATAACCTTTCCCCAGCAAATTGACCCAGAAGGTTTCATTCGTTTTAGGCGTTACCGCGTGTTGAGTGATCGGCAAGCCGTTACGCTTCGCTCCCGCCTCAATCTGCAACATCGTTTTCTTAATCAGATCCACGACTACCGGCGTTTCGACCAGCGTATCGGACGACACCACAAAAACATCTTTGCTGCGCATTTCCGGGGGCAGGCCGAGCAAGGCCAGATACACCAGCGTGATCACAGCGGAAGAATCTTTCCCACCGCTGTAGCCAATCACCCACGGACGCTTATCCGCACAATAAATTCGTTGAACCTCAGCAACATATTCGGCCAGAGGTCGTCCAGCGAACTGTTCCTGATTAATAAAATCTTCGTATTCGGCCAAATCATAGGCCTGAACTAATTTACTCATGAGACAACCATTTGAGCTTCAAGCTCCTGTTCTTCAGGAGTGAGGGGAATTGAGAGTGCGGTTTTTAGCGCATTGCAAGTTAACTGGATCGCGGTACTGGTTTTACTCAGCTTGCCATGTTGCATCGCACGCTTGATGAGGTCCGGATTGTTTCTACGCCAGTTAAATGTTTTGAGCGCGGCTATTTTCTCCGGCCATTGCTCAGGATAATCCGTCAGCAGGGTATATCCCAGTTGCCCAAGTGCCTGCAATCCAATGCCATGAGCGTGAACATAATCTTGTCGCAACTGAACCGGTGAAACTTCCTTTTTAGCCGCTAATTGCCAATCAGGCATTACACTAAAAATAGCCAGCCAATATTGGGTAGCAATGTGGGTGCATTCCTCAAAGTTATCCTCTTTGGGATCTTTGCCCAACAATGCGCGAGTAGCTTGCTTAATGCTGCTCAACGTAAATAGTTTATTCGACCGCTGGCTAATGCCAGATTTTTCCAGTTCCGTCATCCCAACAAACGGCTCTACTGACATTGCCAGATAACGCGCCAGATTCGAACAGGCATCGCGATGATCGTATAGCGACGCCAGCGATGGGCTGGGGCGAATGGCGTATTTATTCAGATCGGCGAACATCTGCTGGCTACGCTTTAAGCCTTCATCGACAAAGAACAACACCGGGATATTATCCTGGCCCAGCTCCGGTCGAGCGTCTAAAGCGTCTTCAATCGCTTTACGGCGATGTTGTCCATCATTGATTAGAATTTGCGCATCCATTGGTACGCACAACGTCCCCAGGTTGTTAGAACCTGGAAACTCATCAAATTGAACGTCTACGGCAATGGAAGCCGTCAGAGCTGAAAACACATAATCTTTAGGGTTTTCCAACAAATAACGTACCATCTCGGGAATGCGCGATTTATTTAGCGTGCGCTGAGCGCGTAATTCCGGTGGCACATCATTTTCATCAAAACTGAATATTTTCGGGATGATACGCATCGGGCATGTGGCGATATAGAAAGGGCGACCAGCCTGAATGCCACGTATAGCCGGAAACGAGTAGCAGTAATCTGCATCAACACTAGCCATACAGTAATCCGTATAAATATCGAGTGAGTTCGGTAACGTGATATTTTACGTAAGATGTGTTACGATTTACAGTTTTTTTACGTGATTTTTTGCGTACAAGCTTCCAGTTTAGACATATCAATAATCATAACGCAGTATCTTTGCAGACCATATCCCCCATTGCCCTACACTTTCTTCCCCGTTAACTGTTGCATCAATCACGTTGCTGCTAAAGGTCGTAAAAAAAAGTATGCTTATTAAAAACAACACGATAAAAAAACCCGAGGTGCCTATTTCAGCAAAATGTGTCTGAAAAAGTTATCGCAACACAAACAATCCACTAAACCATTCGCCTCTCATATACCAAACTTTCAATGCATACAACGCAAACACAACCCACAACACAAAAAGGAAAACCCCATGCCCCCACACAAAATCCGCCAGGAGTGGCTGACGCTGGACGAGGCCGCAGAAGTCATCCGGCAGCACAACATCACGTTGCTGCCCGCCGACCTGATCCGCCATGCCCTGCATGGCGATCTGCTACTCTCGGTCTACTTCCCTTCTCCCGTACTTCTGAGACCACTCAATCCCCCTTGCCGCTTTGCCTGCCGATTCAGCAAGCCGCCCTTTCCGCCTTCGCAGTGCAACAAACCCGGTAACCGTAAAGTGATGGCGAACTCTCCGCCGTGCAGACGCGATCCTACTCTGCAACTGACCACCAGCCATCTGTGGAATTTGCCGTTAATCGGCCTTGAACGTCTATTGCTCCACCAGCAACTGGCGCAGACGCTGAATCATCCTTGCCCCAATGATACCCACTGCTGCAATCAGATTGGCATTGTGGTCTGCGATGAGAACGACAGCTACTACCAACTCTGTTGCCGCAAATCGTTGCGGGAGCTTTTACTGGAACTGCTCGCCACGCAGAACAACCTCCAGGAAGAGCTGCATCTGCTGATTGGCCAGCTGTATGGCAATGGGCGCAATGACCTGAAATCCCGGCTCAGTCTGTCCGTCTGCTACCTGCAGGACACGCTGCCTCCTGACGCACTGTTCGTCATCCGCCGCACTCATCTCGAAGCCTTCCTGACCCGTCATCAACCAGAATCAAAGGAGCGGATCACCTCCGCGCTTTCCCGTTTGCTGTGGCTGGCCTGCAAGCACAACCCGCAACTGAACGATGAAATGCTGGAGCATCCCTACAAACTGCTGAACATTTTCGAATGCTGGGCGCGTGAGGAAGGTATGCACCTGCCGCTGAGCCCCGAAACGTTGAAAACCGCACTCCAGCGCGGCGCACCGCCGTAACGCGATCAACTAAGACTTTCAACTAACAACTCTCACTAACCCAGATAAGGATTTTTACTGCCTGGCAGGGACGCTGCTGCTTTGATAACCACGCCCATCGTGCTGATGTGAACGAATCTGGACACAGGAGGAATGGTTATGAATAGCGACAGATTTTTACGCTTACGCCAGGTGGAAGACAAAATCGGCTTCGGTAAATCGTGGATTTACCGGCAAATACAGCTGCAACAGTTTCCGCCGTCCATCCGACTCAATAGCCGCCACGTCGCCTGGCTGGAAAGCGAGGTGGACGCGTGGATCCACCAACGCATCCGACTTACCCGCGATGTCTGAATGCCGGAGGAAGATTATGTGCGCTTCACACCTGCTCAACCGCTGGCTTCACGGTGCCAGCAATATCGGAGAACAGGAGATGGTCCAGGTCAGTCTGGAGCAAATCCAGCCGTTCTCTCTCAATCCCCGCGTCAACCGCAACCCCGGCTATGACGTACTGAAAGCGTCAATTCTCGCCCGCGGGCTGGATAACCCGCCGGTGTTGACCCGTCGCCCCGGTGATGAAAAATATATGCTCGCCAGCGGCGGGAATACGCGCCTCGCCATCCTTAATGAACTGTGGCAGGAGACACAGGATGAGCGTTACCACCGCGTCTGCTGGCCGTTCAGACCGTGGCCGGAAACACTGTTACCTCAGCAGGGCGAAGTACAGTGCCTGATCGGCCATCTGGCCGAAAGCAACCTGCATAACGGATTGATGTTTATCGAACGGGCGGAAGGAGTCCTGCACCTGCGCGATCTTTACCTCGAGGCAGGCATTGAATGCCCGACGCAGCTGGCGCTGGCGGAGCAACTGACCCGCGACGGCTATCCCGTCAGCCAGTCGCAAATCAGCCGGATGTTACAGACCGTCGACTGGCTGCTGCCCTGCATCCCTAACGCGCTATACGGCGGCCTCACCCGTAAGGTTATCGATCGCCTGCTGGCGCTACGCAGCGCGGCGGAACAGGTCTGGGCAAAGCTGATGCCGCTGGAACGCCAGCCAGAATTTGCCGACCTGTTCAGCACCGCCCTCGCCACCTTCAACGGCGAGCCGGAAGCCGTGGTACCGCAACTGGTGCAGGACGAACTGCTCGGCGAGATGAGCTGTCGCAGCGGCATGAGCTGTCGCAGCGGCATGAGCTGTCGCAGCGGCATGAGCTGTCGCAGCGGCATGAGCTGTCGCAGCGGCATGAGCTGTCGCAGCGGCATGAGCTGTCGCAGCGGCATGAGCTGGAATACGTTGCTGGCGGAACTGACCGATGGACAGAGCAAGCGGCAGGCGCTGCTGGGGCCCCCGGTCGAAAAGGTCCTCTGGCCGCCACCGCCGGAAGCGGAAAAAACACCACTACCAGAGCCTGAGCCACCGACTGAACCCGCTGTGCCCGGCGAGCCAAAGCCCTCACCGCTGGTGCATACGGCCCGGTCGCTGTTCGCCAACTGGGGGCTGGACACCTGTATCCAGCCGGACGACAGCGCTCCGGCCGGTTTCACCCTCGCGCCCTGCCACGATTTTCCCCATTCGGCGGCACAGAGCTGTTACCAGGTGCTGGCAGCCCTGAATGGCAACACCAGCACACCGATGCCTGCCCTCGAATTGTTGCTGTCGCCGGACTACGACAACACTCAGATCCAGCAACTGATGCAGCTTATCAGCCTGTGCCGCCAGCGGCGGCTGCGGGAGGTTCGCCATGACGCCCTCAGTTAACCAGGCAGTGCTCACCCACATCGTCCAGGCGCTGAAGGAGGGACAGATCCGCTACTGCGAATCGCTCGGCTTCAGCCCGCAGGAGCTGTGCGAGCTGACGCAGCTCACCGCCGACGACATCCTGTTTCTCAGCAACAGCGCGGTGCAGTTCATCACCACCCACATTGACCACGAGATGCTGGGCCGGATGCTGGCGAGGATGGAGCAGGAGCGGCTGTTCCAGCAGCGTCTGGAGGAAGCCCTGTCGCTGGGCGCATCCATCGAGTTCATCAACCACTACTTTGGTCTTTCCACGCCGGAAGTCTGCGCCCGGCGGCGGCTGATTGGCCTGTTTGTTCGGCAAGGGCGCAACAATGCTCCGGATGAGCAGGTGGAAACGCTGGTATGGAATGAGTGGCAGAAGACGGGCGTGAACAAGCTCGACTCACCCGAAGCGCTGACCGCCATGATGGCAATGGCCCGCGAACACGATCTGTCGCTGACGGTTATCTGGAACCTGCTGCGCCAGTGGACTCAGGAGAAGCTGCTGCATGAAGAGTGACGATCGGCTGCTGTTTCTCGGCAATCCGCAGCAGAGCGTGCCAAAGCGCCTGCTGCTGGCGCGCAACCTCTCCCCGCGCGACAAGTTCACGTGGCAACTGCTGCGCCTGCACGCCCGCGACGACGGCAGCGGCGTCTTTCCCTCCTACAACGACCTGCAGGGCTGGCTCTCTGACCAGCCTGAGGGCGAGAAGGCCTCGCGCAGTACCGTCAGCAACGCGCTGATGATGTTGCGGATCACCCGCTGGCTGAGCCTGTGCCAGCGACTGCGCGACGAGCAAAGCGGCAGGATCACCGGCAACCTCTACGCCCTGCATGATGCGCCACTGACTCATGCTGATGCCTGCCGGATGGACAGCGAATATCTGGCGCTGCTTACGGCCTGTTCCCGCCACCGCAACCGGCGTATCCGCACCATTGCCATCGGGTTACTGCTTACCCTGCAACAACCTGTGGACAGTGGACGAACCTGCACTGAGTCTCCATTGAAGACCGCCCCTGGTCTTAATCGAAGACTCAGTGATGTGGCGGGGGCTGGCGGGCAGCCGGAACCGCATTGCGTACATACTGGTACAGATTTAAACAATAAACATCAAAAGCGTACGCCAGACCTGCACTGGCCTGTGGATAATCCCTTCAGCGCCAGCGAGCGCCGCGCCGCCGAACGCGCGATGCGCAATCTGGATCCCGCTCTCTGCCAACAGGTGCTGGACGACTGCCTGTGGCGGATCGCCGCCCACGATATCCACCGCCCCCTCGCCTATCTGCTGGCAACGCTGGAGAAAGCCAGGCGGGGCGAGTTCAATCAGCTTCGGCGCAGGCGCAGATAGCCCGGATTTTATGCGCACCGCATAAAGCCTGTGTACCAGCTATCAATCAAACCTCATTCATCGGCGAAATTAACTTTCTGCGAACCAGATGGGTTTCCCGTCGCCTGACTGATTGCGCGGACCGACACTGCTGGCATCTGAATCCATGGAGAATTTCCGATGCCTGGCACAACCCTGTTCAGCGATATCCGCATCACCCTGCACACCCGCGTCGCCGCCCGGCTGTGGCAGGCGCATCCCACTGGCATGCTGCTCTGTCTGGCGTTACTCAGGCGTCTGCTGCGCGCCGAAGAGGCCGACGATCCGTGGGCCGCCCACTGGCTGAGGCAACTGCGCATCCGCCTGAATCTGATCGCGCACCTGCTGAAGCAAAAAAATCGTCGGCTGGACCAAGCTTTCGCCAGCCTGCCGGGCGCTATCCACACCACGCAGGTCAGTAACCCGTCCCCGACCGAATTCATCCTGCCGCTGGCGCTGTTCTCACCGCCCGGTTCGCGCCTGCTGCAACAGTTGATTGATTACGATCTGCTGGTCCGCCGAACCCTGCTTGCCTGGCATCTCGGTCTTATCACCCAGGCGGAGAAGCGCGATTTCATTGCCACTATCCCACGCCTGATGCTCCAGGTGTTCAGCTTCGTGAACCGCTTTCGCACCACTGGCGTGACCCGCGCTGACGTGCGGGCGAACAGTCCGCTGGCGCAGACGATGGCGCATAAGCTCGGGAATTTGCCCAAAAAGATGCTTGCGGAGATACAGCGCGATGTTCAATGACGATGATGATGAACGCTCCGCCCGCAAAAGCTCGCTAAAGGGCCTTTTAAAGGCCTTTAAGGGTAAGGGAGAACTGCGAGCGCTGGTGCAGGAATTACAGGCGCTGCGCATGCAACTGCAACAACGCCAGCCGGTGCTGAAACAGGCGGTATATGAACTGCCGGGGCGTAACGTACCGCTGATCCTGTGCAGCAACCCGGCACGCTCCGGTGTGAGCTATCTGCGCTGGCGCAATCTGGACAACAACCGTTCGGGGAGCGTGGCGTTGCAAGAGGCCATTCAACAGCCTGACGTGACCGATGAACTGCGCGACGCGCTGATGGCCCTTGAATGGCGGCGGCAGGTGCTGAATACGCAGCTTTCGGTGGTGATGTTTATGCTGCGGCGGATACAACTGTTAACCACGCTGGTTTAAAATTTTGCGCAAAGTTAAACCCTGAGTGTCACTTTAGCGAAAATTTTAAACCCATCTCATGCACCTAAAAGCAGGCACTATCCGCTTAATGCGCGTTTTAAGGTGCAATTTTTACCTTCTCCCTCCAGTTTCCCCTGTCGCCTCATCCCTCCGGCACACCATGCTGAACTCCCTTTCACCGGAGACAGCCCATGCAACTTTACCTGTGCGAAAAACCCTCTCAGGCGCGCGATATCGCCCGCATTCTTGACGCCCGTAACCGCAGCGACGGCTACCTGCATAACGATACCGTGACTATCACCTGGTGCTTCGGCCATCTGCTGAGCATGGCCGCGCCGGAGGATTATGATCCGGCGCTGAAACACTGGCGGGCAGAGCATCTGCCGTTTATTCCCCCGGCATGGCGGCTGGTGATCCGCCCGGAGGTGCGCAAGCAGTTCCGCATCATCGAAAAGCTGCTGAAACAGGCGGATGCAGTGGTGATTGCCACCGACGCCGATCGCGAAGGCGAAACCATCGCCCGTGAAATTCTGGAACAATGCCGCTGGCGCGGTCCGGTCCAGCGGCTGTGGCTGTCGGCACTGGATGACGCCAGTATCCACAAGGCGCTTGCTGCGAAGCGATCCGGTGACAGTACGTATCCGCTGTATCAGGCTGGACTGGCACGCGCCCGCGCCGACTGGCTGGTCGGCATCAACATGACCCGTGCCTGCACGCTGATGAACCGGCGGAACAAGGGCGTGCTCTCCGTGGGCCGGGTGCAGACGCCAACCTTACGCCTGGTGGTGGAGCGCGACCGGGAGATCGCTCGTTTCACTCCCCGCCCCTGGTGGCGGGTAGATGCCCGACTGCATGCTGAAGGAGCATCTTTCCTTGCACAGTGGCAACCCGATGGTGCGTACTGCGACGATGAAGGGCGCTGCATCCGCGAATCCGCCGCCCGCGACGCCACTGCTCGCCTGCAACAGGCTGGAACTGCGCTGGTGCTGGATGTGACCACCCGACGGGAGAAAACGCCGCCACCGCAGGCCTTCACCCTCAGCGCCCTGCAGCAGGCCTGCTCAAAACAGTGGGGTATGGGCGCGCAGGAAGTACTGGATATCGCCCAGCGCCTGTATGAGACCCATAAAGCTACCACCTATCCGCGCACCGACTGCGGTTATCTGCCGCTTTCCATGCACGATGAAGCACCACAGGTTCTGGCGGCGCTGGTCGCCAGCGACGCCTCACTCCAGCCTCTCGCCACGCAACTGAATTTGCAACAACGCTCCCGACTGTGGGACGACAGCAAAATCACCGCTCACCACGGCATCATCCCGACTCGTAAAACGGTGGATCTGACGCAGCTAAGCAACAGTGAGCGCAAGGTCTACGGCCTGGTACGCAGTCATTTTCTGGCGCAGTTTCTGCCGGACCATGAGGTGGACAAAACCGACCTGCGCCTGAACTGCGCCGGGGAAACGCTGACTGCCCATGGCTCAGTCGTGATTGTCAGTGGCTGGCGACAACTGTTTTTGCGCGAGATGGCAACGCACTCACCGGAAGAAACGCAGGCACTTCCCGCCCTGCAACAGGGACAAACCTGCGAGGTGGAACAGGTGGACGTGCGCGCCCGCCAGACCCAGCCGCCGGAGCACTACACGGAAGGGACGCTGGTTGCCGCGATGAAAAATGCCGCCCGTTTTGTCAACGATGAGCGCCTGAAACAGCGGCTGAAAGAGAACGCCGGTATTGGCACCGAAGCCACCCGCGCCGGGATTATCCAGACGCTCCTTAAGCGCGGTTATCTGATTAAGCAGCGACGCTTTCTGCTGGCAACGGATACCGCCAGCACGCTGATTGACGCCCTGCCGGAAACGCTGAAAGATCCAGGCACCACTGCGCTATGGGAGCAGATGCTGGATGACATCGCGACGGGGAAAATGGGGCTGGAGGCGTTTCTGGTGCAGCAGCAAGAGGCCGTCACAGCGCTCACGGCTCAAATAGTCAGAAGCCAGAAAAGCGCCCCATTAGGTTAGCAAAACGCCCGGCGTTTGCCGGGCGTGAAAACAACGTCAGTCAACGATTACGACTTGTGTTCAATCGCCGGGTTGTTGTTGATAGCGATGCGCTGTGGTTTCTCTTCTTCCGGGATATCCTGGTGTAATTCAATCGCCAGCAAGCCGTTTTCCAGCGAAGCGCCGGTCACTTTCACATGCTCCGGCAGACTATAGCTGGCCCGGAAGTCGCTGCGGCTTATACCCCGGTGGATCCATCCTTCTTCGCCGTTTTCGGTTTTCTCCTCTTCACGTTTACCGCTGATGTTCAGCTGACCGCCGACGGTTTCAATTTCCAGTTCGCTCTCTTTCCAGCCCGGCACGCTGAGCGTCAGTTCATAGCGGTTATCGCCCAGCCGCCGGATATTGTAAGAAGGCGTGGAGGGCAACGGCGTACTGCCGGTTAGCTGGCTAAAGAGGCGATCAATACGGTTAAAACGGTCCGCAAACAGAGAGTCGGAGAGATCGTGCAACACGGGAAAAGTTCTGAGAGTCATCATGTACCTCCTGAACAGTAAAAAAGAATATTCAAAAAGTTCATGTCTTGTGGGCAGGTGTTCCTTACCCGCTTTCTATATGAGGTTACTGCACAATATTTCAACTCACCGAAGCGCAATTTTGTGATGAAAATCACATATTATCCTCCCAGACTGTCACGGAAATTATTCAGCCACCGGTAACAAATCTCGCTGTCCTCTCACCCCGAAAGCTGTTGCTGTAATGTCGTTATCACCAAAGTCCGCCATGCATTCCTGAAACGCGGAGGCGCACAGCGCGGAATGCCCGTACTGCCAGTAACTCAGAGGCCTTGCAGTCAATGAGCCAAACCCGAAGCGGGGCATCCCCGCGCATGGGGCCTCCGCACCTTTCAACACGGAGATACCACCATGAACGATACCCATTACTTTAACCTGTACACCAGCGGTCTGGGCTACCTCAACCGGATCCGGGAAGTGACCCCGAAAAAAGGTGAACCGTTCCTGTGCTGCGACATTGCCGCACTACGGGGCGAAGCCAGCAACGCGGAGCACACCTGGTTCGACTGCCGCGTCAGCGGTAAGGAAGCGCAAAAACTGGTGCGCCGCTGTATCGAGGCCTGCGAGCAGAAACGCAAGGTGCTGATCCAGTTCCGCCTCGGCGATCTGTATGCCGACACCTTTGTCTACAGCAAAGGCGACCGTAAAGGCGAAACCGGCGTCAGCCTGAAAGCCCATCTGCTGCACATCGGGCTCATCAAAATTGACGGTGAAGAGGTTTACCGGGCAGAACGCGAAGCTGAATCCCAGCCAGCGCCAGCCACACCGCCAGCAGAGCCTGTACCGCAGTTCTGACACACAGCATTCACCCTGCCGGGGAAATTCCCCGCCGGGGCGTTTCCCCGGCCTTTTACCGGAGAGACGCATGATGAATACCGTATCCAGTTCACGCACAGAAGCCCTGGACCGAGGCGACCTGTTTAACCTCAATGACGAAGCGCTGGCCGCTGGCTTGCCGCTGGATCTGGCCATTACCCTTCCGGCCCACAAACACTGTCTGGAAGGCCGGGATGAAAACGCCAGGAAAGAGTTACTGCAAGGTGTTGAAATGGCGGCGGTGGTAGCGTTTGTTGCCCACCAACCGCCGCAACGCACCATTCGTATCGATTACCGCTCGGTGCTGTCGCAGAAAACCAACGGCAGTACGCAGCAGCAAACCGTCAGGCTGACGTTACGCGTTTATTTTTCTGAGCAGGGCATCCCCATCGCCGCCACGCTGGGGCTGATGGGGGAAAGATTCCCTTACTGATCTGATTTTGTGCCCGGAACCGGGCGCTATTTTTTGACGGTGCAAACAGTTGTCGGTAGTCCCTTTCCCTTTCATCCAGCACGCTCCTGTAAAAGCACCGTGGAGGATGCGATGAAACGACTGCTGATAGCCCTGCTCCTGTTCATTTTCAACGGCGTGGCCGCCGCCTCGCCTGCCACGCCAGAAGTCGTCAGCTACGACCGCTATCTGTTGGTCAGCACGTCACCGCAACAGCCGCCACTCGAACAGCTTACCGCCCTGGCCGTTCCGCCCGGTTTTCACCCGACGGTAGGGGAAGCGTTGCAATACCTGCTGCGCGACAGCGGCTGGTCTTTGTGTCTCGCCGATGCGCGCCGGGCGCAGCTTTATGGGCTCCCGGTACCGCTGAGCCAGTACCACACCGGCCCGTTGCGCCTGAAAGCCGCCCTGCAACTGCTGGTTGGCCCGGCATGGCGGATGACCACCGATGAAAACCGCCGCGAAGTCTGCTTTACCAGCGACCATTCCCTCTCCCCAACGTTGGCTTACCGTCATCCCGTGTCCCTTCGCCCTTTGGGGCCGTTAGCGGCCCCGTTTTTTCTCGCCGGGCCCCTACAGCGCGGTGATATCCGCCTGGCAGTGGTTGTGCCACCCGAAGCCGTTTACCTCCATCAGGTGGTGTGGTTACGCAGGGGAGAACAGTGGCATGGCTGGCGGCTGGAACGGTTTGATGAGCGTCGGGCAGTATTCCGTCACGGCAAACGCCATCTGACGCTGAAGATGCCGGAGTAAGCGATGAAGCGCTTTATACCCCTGCTACTGTTCACCGCCAGCGTGTGGGCGCAACCGCTTCAGGTGCAGACCAGCCAGAACGCGGGGTCAGCCCTGCAACCGCTGACCACGCAGCAACAGGCCACCGTCTGGGGCGTCACGCCAGAGGAGTGGCAGCGCTATCTCACGCTGAAACAGCAGGCGCGCGGCGTCTGGTCGCCGGGGCTCGACCCGCTGACCACACTGGGCGTCGAAGCTGAAACAGATAGCGAGCGCCAGCGCTTCGCCGAACTGCTGGTCAGGCAGGAGTACCAACGGCTGGAAAAGGAGCTCGCCTTCCAGCGCGCCTATGACGCGGCCTGGCAACGTCTGTATCCGGGCCTGACGCCGCTGAAAACCACCTCCGCCAGCACTTCCCGCGTTTCGCTGTTCGTTAAAGATGACTGCCCGCCCTGCGACAGCCTGCTACGTACCCTGCTGGCGCAGCAGCGTCCGCTGGATATCTGGCTGGTCAACAGCGAAGGTGATGATAACCGGGTGCGCCGCTGGGCGATGGCGCATGGCATCGACACAAAACTAGTGAGTGAGCACAACATCACGCTTAACCACGACGCGGGCCGCTGGCTGCTGCTGGGCCAGAGCAAAATCCCGGTGGCGCTGGAACGTAAGGGGGAGCAATGGCGCGTGGTCCTGCCCTGATCCTGCTGCTGCCCTGTCTGGTGCTGGCGCAGCCTCTGCCAGAGGCTTATCTGCGCGCCGCAGAGCATTTCCGCGTACCGCCGGAACTGCTGTGGGCCGTCACACAGACCGAAAGCGGGGCGAACCTGAGTGGCAAACATCGCCCGTGGCCGTGGACGCTCAATATCAAAGGTACCGGCTACCGCTACGCCAGCCGGGAGCAGGCCTGTCAGGCGCTGCTGGCCGCCATCCGCCACACCAGCCCGAAGCGCATTGACGTGGGGCTCGGGCAGATCAATATCGGCTGGCACCGGGCATATTTTGACTCTCCCTGCGACGCCCTGCATCCCCTGCAAAACCTGTCGCTCACCGCGCAATTGCTGCGTCAGCGCTACGATGAACGTCCCGGAAGCTGGCTCAATGCCGCCGCCCGCTATCATCGTCCCGCTGGCGGCGCGCCCGCTGCACGCTACCGCAAGCTGGTCAGCCGCCACCTGCAACAGGCCGCTCCGCCATGAGCCGTTACGCGCTGGAGGCGCTGCTTCGCCCGCCCGTGGAATTTTACAGCACCGTCACCGCTGGCTGTGGTGCATTAATCTGCCTGATGCAGGCCCCGCTGCTGATGCTCACGTCGTGGCAAGCACGCCTGATGGCCGGAGCCCTGCTGCTGCTGGCCCTGCGGCGTGGCTGGCAGGGCTGGCACATCGTGCGCTACCACCGCAACCTCCTGCGCCTGCCGCGCTACGCGCTCACCAGCAGAAAAATCCCGGTCAGCCGCCAGAGGCTGTTTCTCGGTAAAGGCTTTCGCTGGCAGCCTATCCACACCCAACGTTTGTACGACTGCCTGCAACCGGAAGCTGCACACTGGCTGCGCCCCGGATGGTGCTACCGTCTGGCAAGGCACATCGAAAAACGCAGCGAACATCCCCTTCCCAATCTTGCCCATCTGCTCAGTATCGACCACTGGCTGAATCCCGTACGTCCGCTGCCACCCGTCGGCGGCAATCCGTGGTTGCATGGGGTGGAACTTAAAGAGTGCGACGTCACCCTGCCGCTCAGTGAACGCCCCGGCCACACGCTGGTGCTCGGCACCACCCGCGTCGGCAAAACCCGGCTGGCGGAACTGCTTGCGACTCAGGACATCCGCCGTGGCGAGGTAGTGATCGTTTTCGATCCGAAAGGCGACGCGGATCTGTTGAAGCGTCTGTGGACAGAAGCGCAGCGCGCCGGATGCGGCGACCGCTTTATCCTGTTCCATCTGGCCTACCCGGAAATCTCCGCCCGCTACAACGCCATCGGTCGCTTTGGCCGTATTTCGGAAGTGGCGTCGCGCCTCACCGGACAGCTTTCCGGCGAAGGCAACTCGGCGGCCTTTCGCGAGTTCGCCTGGCGCTTTGTCAACATCATCGCCCGCGCCCTGGTGGCGCTCGGCCAGCGTCCCGACTATCAGTTAATTTCCCGCCACGTCGTCAATATCGACGCCCTGTTTATCGACTATGCCCGCATCGTGCTGCCGCGTCACAACGCGCGGGCGTGGGAAGTGGTGGCGCAACTGGCGGAGCGCGTTAACGACAAAAACACGCCGCGCCATATGCTGGGCCGCGAGCCTCACGTGGTGGCGCTGGAGCAGTACCTCAACGCAGAGAAATTATACGATCCGATCCTCGACGGCCTGCTCTCAGCGGTGCGCTATGACAAAACCTACTTCGACAAGATTGTCGCCTCGCTTTTGCCGCTGCTGGAAAAGCTGACCACCGGCACGCTCGCCGCCCTGCTCGCCCCGGACTATCACGATCTGGACGACACGCGTCCGATCCTCGACTGGCAGCAGGCGATCCGCCAGAAGGCGGTGGTCTATGTCGGGCTAGACGCACTCTCCGATGCGGTGGTCGCTGCCGCCGTCGGCAATTCAATGTTTGCCGATCTGGTGAGCGTCGCCGGGCATCTCTACAAGTTTGGTCTCAACGAAGGATTACCCAGCAACAGCGAAAAACTGCCGCCCATCAACCTCCACTGCGATGAGTTTAACGAACTGATGGGCGACGAGTTTATTCCTCTGGTCAACAAGGGCGGCGGCGCGGGCATCCAAGTCACTGCCTACACGCAGACGCTGAGCGATATTCAGGCCCGCATCGGTAGTGCACCAAAGGCAGGCCAAGTGGTCGGCAACTTTAACAACCTGATTATGCTGCGGGTGCGCGAAACCGCCACCGCCGAACTGCTGACGAAGCAACTGTCACAGGTCGAAGTGCGTAGCCGCCAGGTCAGCTCCGGCGTCACCGACACGCCGGGCGGCATCAACAACTTTACCAGCAACACCCGTGAACAGGTGACCTCCAGTAATGTACCGCTGCTGGATACCGCCGCGCTGATCCAGCTTCCCAAAGGCCAAGCCTTTGCCCTGCTCGAAGGTGGGCAGTTGTGGAAAATTCGTCTGCCACTGCCCGTGGCGGATAAACACTGCCCGCTGCCGGAGTCCGTCGCGCAACTGGCGGCGTGGATGCAGGCGCGCCAGCAGGGGCAGGTGGAATGAGTGAGCAGCGAACGCCTCCGTCACGCCCACCACAGGGACCAATTGGCTGGCTGCTGTCGCTGACCGGGCGGCTCATCGGGCTGGTTATTGGCGCGCTGGTGCTACGGGTAGTGCTGGAACTGGCGGGGCTGTATTTCTGGTGGCCGCAGGAGGCGGACAGGCATGTTTTTCAGGTGATGAAGCAGGAGCATACTGAACTGGTTATTGCGTTGCAGCCGCACCCTCTGGGGAATGAAATTCTGGTGCTGCTGGAAAAAGGGGCAACTCGCGTACTTATAGCCAACAGGCTCCTGCAGAAACCGTTCATCGCCCTGGCTTATACGCTGGTGAGTTTTATGCAGCGCCTGGTATGGCTTGCCGCCATGCTCCCCCTGCTTTGCCTATGTGCGATAACCGGGCTAACAGAAGGTATGGTGCGACGGGATCTGAGGCGCTTTGGCTCCGGGCTGGAATCCGTTTTTATGCACCGCTATGTCATCAGGTCCGGCAGTTCAGTCGCAGCAACACTTTGGGTGTTTTATCTGGCGCAGCCGTTATCTCTACCCGCGATGCTGGTTTTACTGCCTGCCGCTTTATGGTCTGGGATAACGGTATGGATGGCGGCAGGTAGCTTTAAGCGCTGGTTATAAACCGCTCAATACTAACTTTCCCATTTTCAACCACAGAGTCTAATTTTATCGATTTGCTGAGAGACGATCTTTTCCACCAACAGGAATCGCTGTAAATCTATCGACTGAATTAGATCAAGTCTGAGCTAAGTTGACAGGCTGTTTCGTGCCAGGAGCGGGCGTTGGCTTGAAGCGTCATTTTCTATGATGCTCGCCAAGAGTAGCGGAGCTATAAAAAAACACTCCAGTCGGTATAATCTCTTTCCTGTTTTTCTTTTCGGTATCCAACATCATGAGCATGTCAGCATTACAACCGCATATAGTTAAAGCAATGAAACCAAAACATGGAAAGGATTGGATGTTAGTCCGTGGAGACACGGTTTACGTCCGTTTTTTAGCTCAAAATGACGATGGTAATTCTTTTGAAGTGCAGACACCAACGAGGCCCGAAGAGAGAATTCGCATAGGGGGTGAGGTGACTATTGGATACAAGCTGCCAGTAGACCAGAAGCTCCTTTTTTCGGTCGCTGAGATGTTAGCCCAAGAAAATCATCTTCAACCTGAGCATAAAGTAGACCGCTTTCAGAATAAATGCATCTCCATGTTTTCCATTACTATAGATCACGGCAAAACTATACAAGATGAGGTCAACGAGGAATGGGTCACTCGCTTCTTTGAGCTCTTCGATGCTCATGGGATTTAGACGAATATTGTCGAACCTGGCATGGTCGATATTTATTCTGACCTATGTGTTGAGGATGGCGAAGACGTTTATCTGAGTGATGGTATGTACATGCGCCCGAGCGAGACAATTTACGAACGTTGATAATGTAGGTGCGAAAGCATAAATCAATTTCCGGTTGATAGCCGGGATATCACTTAACCATATCCGACAATTAGTCCAAGTAGCCCCACTTCTTCAGGCGACTTTTCGTATTCATGACCACTCTATGAGTTAGTTCGCCGTCACGCTCTGGACTTATTTCCTCTGCTTTCATACGATCTGCTATCTCCTTCTCTCTTCATACATAGACAAAAGTCCGCTTCGCTCACTGCAGACCTTTAGCTCAGTCAGCAATGTCCGTTGCGTGCCAGGAACATACCTTGCAAAATGGGGTTATTTCAATCAAAACGTAACGTCACAACCAGCCGACGCTCTCTCGCCATTTAAAATCAGTAACTTTATCATTTTCGCTTATTTTTTTAGAGATAGAGCGAGGCTCTCTTCCTAGATACGTAGATATTTCTGTCGGGGACAAATCAAAATCGACAAGCATGACTCTAAGTTTTTCCATTTCCTTTAAAGTCCAAGGCTTGCCATAATTTTCATAATGAGAAACCTTATGCTCCCTGATAGTTCGCTTTCTCTGAATCTCACTTTCCCTCTGAAAAATCTCGTTTTTAAACTGTGAACGGAACTCTTTACAGAAATTGTCATCAGTTTTTTTGTTATATAGATTGCTAAAAATAAGCTGGGATGCCGGATCTAAATCAGGCGTATCAATAATGAAAACCTTGACCTTTTCCATATAGGGATATTCAATTTTGCCCAATATGCTTAGTTGTTTCATATTAAAAAAACCTCTCAAATCAAAAGAATTAATGAGCTTTGATTGGATTACACTTTCAATCCTGCTTGCATTTGAATAACAGTAGTTTGCCATTGGAAGGGCCCATACTACCAGCTGAGGAATATATTTTTCTAATGCAATTCTCTGCCAGTCAGTATCAAAGGTTTGGCTTTTTGCTAGCATGTTTTTCGGCAAATCAGAATACAACGTTGTAGATGCCCATATCTTATAATCCTTCGCCAAGGCTTGATAGTATTTTGTGTGGTTATGAATTTTATAAGCTGACATGAAGCGATACACGTCTTCATCGTGACCCGCGTCGTAAATTGTTCGGTTTCCTCTCAGGTAACCATCATAATGCTCGTTTATCCTTCTACCTACATTACAACTTACCCCAACGTAAACCACACGATTGAAAAGTCCTTTATGGACAATAAGATAGACTCCGCTACAGCCAGATTTCCGAGCCTCTGATATAGAACCTAAAAATCTCCATTCCATAATTAAATCCATTATTATTGCTACTTTTTTTGTCTATCATTGTTTTCGCGAAACTTCAACAATTTTATCCAAGAGCTAAGGGCACAGACTTAGATAATTATACTTATCATCGTTAGCGATTATATCGTGTAGTGCCGCAATGTACTTGAACGTGCACATGGAGAAAATATATCGGTGTTGATTAACATGACCTGCTCCCTGTTGATTCACACAGAATACTGTTAGCAATGTCCACTCCTCGCTCATAGTGTAAATAGACCCGTTTTAGTTCCAGGCATTTTTTGAGATCCCGGCCAAATGATTGTGTTGCCGATATTCCTCCGGCGTCATATTGTTCAGTGATTCATGCGGGCGTTCACAGTTATATTCTGACAC